>JALSGW010000175.1 GCA_026982585.1 Alphaproteobacteria bacterium
GCGCGCTCGAAACGGGGTGGAGCTGCATCTGCTCGACGGCGAAGGCCTGCTGTTCGATCCGGAGCAGCGCCATCTGCTGCGTCTTGCGCCCCAGCTCGCCTGGCTCTGGTGCGCCTTCGAGGAGGGATGCCGATGGCCGGAGGTGGTGCAAGAGTTTCAAGAGGCCTTCGGCCTGTCTCCGAGCGCGGCCGAGGCGCTCGTGGAGCGGACGGTACGGGAGCTGTGGCGGCTCGGTCTGTTGGAGGGTGCACCCCGGCCCGGCTCACCCGCGGTGCCGGAACCGCCGTCGATCCCCTTTTCCGGTCCGTTGCCTGAGCCGCGCCTGCAGGTGGAGGGTGCGGTGCTCCGCACCAACGTCGCGGTCCATTGTCCGGACGAACAGGCCGGTGCTCGGGTGGCCGGATTTTTGCGGGGCTTCGCTGCCCCCGCGCAGCCGCCCGTGCGGCGGCGCGAGCTGCATCTGGTGCCCGACCGCGGTGGCTATCTGCTGGTCGCGGACGGATCCGTCCTGGATCGCGCGCCCGATCTGCCCGGGCTCGTGCCGCAGGTGAAGGCGGCGGTGGTGACCCTGGCCCTCGAGGGGGAGGCGATGGCCCTGTTCCTGCATGCCGGCATGGTCTCCTGGGGCGATGCCGCGCTGCTGCTGCCGGCTGCACCCGGCTCCGGCAAGACCAGCCTCACCCTGGCCCTTGCCAGGGCCGGCTTCGCCTACCACAGCGACGAGTTCGTCATGCTCGTGGGCGAGGAGCTGCGCGCCCGCGGCATCCCGGTCCCCGCCACGGTCAAGCAATCGGCCTGGGCGATGGTGGAGGAGGATTTCCCGGAGCTCGCCTGTGAGCCCGCCCACGAACGGGTGGACGGCCAGATCTGCAAATACCTGCCCCTTTCCGCGGTCGCCGGGTCGCCGGCCCAGGAGCGCCCGCTTCCCGTGCGCTGGCTGATCTTTCCCCGCTTCCAGCCGAATCAGGCGGCTCAGCTTAGCCCGCTTCCCCGCCTGCAGGCGCTCGAGCGGCTGTTCGACCAGTGCCTGGCGCTTCCGGCCGAACTCGACCAATCGCTCGTCGCAGGTCTCCTCGCCTGGCTTGAGGGACTCGAGAGCTTCGAGCTCACATTCGGAGACCGGCACCAGGCGGCCCGCAAGCTCGCCCGCACCCTCGACCTCGACCCGGCGACGCTTCAGTCCTCTTCGTCCCGCTCGCCCTCCTCATAGAGGCAGGCGCGGCCCAAGCGATCCAGGCACAGCTCCGCCGTCCACGGCAGCATCAGCGAGCCGCAGCGGGAGTCCCGGTAGATGCGCTCGAGCTCGAAGCGCTTGAGGATCGCCTGCCCGCCGCAGGTGCGGACGGCGAGCCGGGCGATGTCGTTCGCCCCCTCCATGACCGCATGCTGGGCCGCCCAGGCCCGCAGCACCGCCTCCTTGGGCGGATCCACGCGCGCCTCGCTGATGGCCTGGAACCACAACGCCTTGGTCTGTTCGAGGCGAAGGCGCATCTCCGCCACCGCGAGCTGCTTGGTGGCATACATGCGCCGTTTGACCGGCGGCATGCCGGGCAGTTCGCCCCGCAGATAGGCCACCGTGAAGTCGTAGGCCGCCTGGGCCAGTCCGAGATAGGTGGGGGTGAGGGTGAGGAACATGTGCGGCCAGCGCACGGCGGCCTGATAATAGGTGCCCGGCGGCATCAGCTCGAGCTCCTCCGGGACGAACACCTCCCGGAAGACAAGATCGCGGGAGACGGTGGCCCGCATACCGAGCGGATCCCATTCGCCCGTCACCGTGAAGCCGGGGGCGTCCTTGGGAACGGCGAGATAGAGGGTATCGCGGCGCTTCAGCGTACCGTCCTCGCCCACCTGGGTGCAGAGCACACCGTAGTAGTCCGCGCTGCCGGCGAGCGAGGCGAAGATCTTGCGGCCGTTGACCACCCAGCCGCCGTCGCGTCGGCGGGCGGTGGTGGCGAAGGGGACGGTTCCCGCCGCCGCCGCCCCGCCCTCGGAGAAGGGTTGGGCGTAGATCGCGCCCTCCTCGAGGATGCGCGCATAGTGCCGGGCGCGCCGCCGTTCATGCCGCCGGCGCTGCTCTCTGGTCATCTCGAGGCTGTCGGCGAGCTCGCCGGTCCAAAGACAGGAGCAGACGTGCATGTTGAAGGTGAGCGCGGTGGATCCGCAGAACCGCCCGATTTCGGCGGCGGCCAGCATGTAGGTCTTGAAGTCGGCGCCAAGCCCGCCGTAGCGCTTGGGAATGCAGATGCCGAGCAGCCCGTGTTCGCGGAGATCCGCGTAGTTCTCCTCCGGAAACCGCGCCTCCCGGTCGAACATCGCGGCCCGGGGGCGAAAGCGGCTCGCTCCGAGCCTGCGGCAAAGCGAGGCGAGCTCCACCTGCTCCGGGGTCAGATCCCAGAGATCCGGATCGAACATCGGCGCCGGCTCGTTCATCGCGCGCTCCCCCAATCCACCTCTTCGAGAAAGCGGACCAGCTGCTCGTGAACCACCTGGGGACGCTCGTGATGCAGCAGATGGCCCGCACCCGGAACCACCACCAGCCGCCCCTTGGGCAGCGCTTCCGCGAGCCGGGCCAGGGTCGAGGCGGGAGCCTGACGGTCGCATTCGCCCGCAAGCACCAAGACCGGACAGCGGATTTCCGCAAGCTGCGGCCTCAGATCGAAGCCGTCGAGCGCATCCAGGGCGTCGCGAAAACCGCGCGGGCGCAGGCCCGAGACCGCCTCCTTGGCGAGGGCGAGTCCTGCGGGATCGGGCTTTTTGCCGACCATGGAGGGAATGAGCGCCCGGACCTGATCGTCCAGGGGACGGCCCGATTGCAGGAGGGCGAGGCGAGATTGGCGGAAGCTCTGGGCGAACCGCCCGTCCCCGCCGCCGAAGTGGGCGGTTGCGGCGCACAGCACCAATGCCCGCACCCGCTTTGGATAGGCGAGCGCGTAGCTGAGCAGGATCATGCCGCCGATGGAATGGCCCACCAACACCGCCCGCTCCACCCCCCGCCCGGCGAGCCAGGCGGCAAGCCGCTCCGCGTAGGCGCCCATGGTGGCAGGCGGGTCGATGGGGGCGGATTCGCCGTAGCCCGGCATGTCCCAGGCGAGCACCCGATAGCGGCCGGCGAAACAGGCGACCTCGCGGGCGAAGCTCCGGGCGCTTCC
>JALSGW010000176.1 GCA_026982585.1 Alphaproteobacteria bacterium
CTGGTAGCGTTCCGCGATCTCCGCCTCGAGTCGTTCCAAATGGCGCAGGGCCTCGACCGCCGCATCCTGGATGAAGGGCGGAAGCCCGTAGGTGGTTACACCGGCGAGCAGTTCGAGATGGTGGGCGAGGTCCCGGGATGTGACGGTCCAGCCCACCCGCCAGCCGGTCATGGCACAGCCCTTCGAGAGGCTTTCGATCACCACCACCCGCTCGAACCGCGGCCTCAGGGTGAGGGCGCTGACGTGGCCGCCCCCGTAGACCATGCCGGCGTAGACCTCGTCCGAGACCAGCCACAGGCCGTGCGCCTCGCACAGCTCCCCCAAAGTCTCCAGGGTGGCGCGGTCGACCACGGTGCCGGTCGGGTTGTGGGGCGTGTTGAGCAGCAGCGCCCGGGTGGCCGGTCCGATCCGCTCCGCCACCGCCTCCGGATCGAGCCGGAAGCCGGCCCTTCGGGCGAGGGGCACCGGCACCAGCTCGGCACCGGTGGCCGCCACCGTCTCCGGATAGGTGACGTACATCGGTTCCGGAACCAGCACCTGATCGCCGGGCTCCACCAGGCACTGCAGCACGGCGTAGAGCGCGCCCTGGGCGCCGGTGTGCAGCACCACCTCCTCGGGATCCACCGCCGCCCGGGCCACCCGGCGGTAGAAGTCGGCGACGGCGGCGCGCAGCTCCGGGATGCCGGCGGCCGGGGTGTAGTGGTGCCGACCGCGGTCGAGCGCCGCCTTGGCCGCTTCCACCACCGCAGGGGGCGTGGGAAAGTCGTGATCGCCGATGGAGAGCAGGATGACGTCCTCGCCCCGTTCCGCCCGTTCCAAAGCCGCGTAATGGATCTCCCAGCCGCCGGCCGGACGCTGGCTGATGCGGGCGACGCGGCGGGCGAAGCGACGGGGGTGTGCGCACACGGCCTTCTCCGCCAGGCGGGGCATCCTCCCCTGGGGTGATGTCGGATCCCGGTGCGGTTGTCGAGGGGTGCGGCGAGGGACGGGCGTCCTGCGCGGGCGGCACCGGGGCGCGCCGGGCTAGGGCAGCACCGTCTCGAGGCTGCCGTAGCGCGGCGTGGCCACCCAGGCGTAGTAGAGCGTGCGCGGCTTCGCCACCACGAAGCCGACCAGGGGATCGAAACGATAGAAGATCTCGGCGACGATGACGCTCTCGCCCCGCTCGAGGTCGATCAATCCGTCGAGGTTCGCGATCTGCCCCGGGCTTCCGATCCGGCTTGTCACGGTGATCCCGCTTTGGCTCTGCCGTTGCCAGAGGATGCGGGGGGTGCGGCCGCTGTCGTCGCGAATGCTGGAGACCAGGGCGCGCCCTTGCGCGCCGAGGTCGAAGGGGGTGGTGATGGCGGCGAGCGCCTTGAAGGAATCGGCGATCGCCCGCTCGTTGATCTGGCGGTCGCGGGCGATGAGGTCGGCGAGGGTGGCGCTCGCCCGCTGCAGCTTGTATTCGGCGAGCAGAAGCCAGCCCACGTCCAGGGTGCCCAAAAGCAATCCGATCAGCACCGGGGCCGCCAGCGCCATCTCCACCGCCGCCA
The DNA here is from genome assembly GCA_026982585.1 of Alphaproteobacteria bacterium. Classification (GTDB taxonomy): domain Bacteria; phylum Pseudomonadota; class Alphaproteobacteria; order Geminicoccales; family Geminicoccaceae; genus HRBIN39. The sequence goes on from JALSGW010000176.1 coordinate 1,536, forward strand.
CCGCCCGCTGGCAGCGGCGGAAACGGCGCAGCCAGCCAAGCGGGCCTCGGGATCTCGGAGGGGATGCCGCGTCCATGGCGCTTCAGCTCTCCGGGAACGGTTCGTTGCGCACCGCCACCGCCGCCTCGAGGGTGATCTCGCCGTCCGGAGGAAAGAAGGGACGGAAGAACGGCACCTGGATCGTCCAGGAATAGCGGGCGCGATAGAGCACCACCGCATTGGGCCCGCCGAGCCCCGCCTTGCCCATGTCCTCGTCCCAGCGGCCGTTGCCGTTGACGTCGGTGAACGGCTCGCCCCGGTCGTAACGGCCGTTGGCGTTGCGATCGACGAAGGGCTCGGGCCGGCCGATGGAATCGAAGTCGGGGTAGACCAGGGTCTCGAAGGCGAGCTTGTCCGGGTCGAAGAGGTCGGGAAGCGCCGCCTTGATGGTCTGACGCACCGCCTGCTCGCGCTGGCCGCCGGTCGCCGAACGTCCGGTGATGCCGAAGCGGGCCGCCTCCGCCACCGCGTTCTCGAGCGCGGAGCTCGCGAACAGCAGAAGCGCGTATTCGAAGGTGCCGAGCAGGAGCGTCACCAGCACCGGCGCCACCAGGGCGAACTCCACCGCCGTGGCACCCCGCCGGTCGCGCCGCCAGGCCGATGCCCAATTCCGGATGCACGCGGCCGCCGCCATCGAAGCCGGCCTCACTCGGCGATGCGCAGCGCGCTGAGCTCGCCCGCGATGGTGCGGAAGGCCCGCCGGAGATCCTCGTTGGTGGGCGAGCGGAAATAGTGCGCCGGGCTCGTGGCACAACTCCGCATGAGCTGGTCCGCCCGGCTCGGCGCCTTGAAGGTGATGGTGTAGAGCACGGTGCCGGCGCGCTTGATGCGCTCGCAGAGGGTGAGCAGGTTCTGATCCGCGTCGCGCGCCGAGCGGATGTCGTTGTGCTCGAGATAGGAATTGCGGGTGTTCACGCCGTCGGTCATGATCACCATGGCGGTGATCACCTCCTGCGCCGGCTTGCGCGGATCCTCGCCCCAAAGCCCCTCCCAGCGGCGCGAGAGCACCCGCCAGCCCCAGCGCGCGCCCATGTCGATGCGGGTGTTGCTGGTCGCCGGCAGGCTGTTGATCTTGGCCATGATCTTGCCCTTGTCGCCGGTGAGGGGAAGGATCGGCGGCGGGCAGGAGCCGCGCAGCCAGTTGCGCACGAAGCGCCGATGGCGGGCGTTGCGCCGGGTCGACCAGCCGGGGTTGGAATCCTTGAGATGGACCTCGGTCGCCGGGAAACGTTCCACGCTCGGCGGGTCATCGGTGAGCGCCCGCGCCTTCGAGCGGGCCTCCACGCAGCCCACGAAGTCGCCCCGCAGCTGGAAGCGGCCGTTGGGCAGGCTCTGGGGCACGATCCAGCTCCGCCGCTGGGCGCCGACGTTGACCCGGGCGTTGAAGGGCACGATGCCGATGCGCAGGTTGTCGCTGCGCGGCGCGTCGCCGAAGAGGATGTTGACCAGGTCCTTGGCCGCCGCCTTGAGGGCCTGGATCTTGCTGCCGCGCATGGAGCCGGTCACGTCCAGCACCAGCACCAGCTCCATCGGGCTCACCTCGCGCACCACCACCGTGCGCGCC
>JALSGW010000177.1 GCA_026982585.1 Alphaproteobacteria bacterium
GACTGGTGGACGTGTTCCCGCCTCATCTGGACGATCCGGTGCGCATCGATCTGTTCGGCGACACGGTGGAGGCGTTGCGCAGCTTCGATGCCGCAAGCCAGAGGTCGCTTGCGGCGCTGGATGCGGTGGAGCTGCGCCCGACCAGCGAGGTGGTGCTGGACGCGTCGACCTGCCGCGCCTTCGCAAGCCGTTATCTCCAGACCTTCGGCGCGGTGACCGGGGATCCGCTCCTCGAATCCATCCAGGCCGGCCGCCCCTATCCGGGCATGGAACATTGGCTGCCGCTCTTCTACGACCGGCTCGAGACCCTGTTCGATGTCTTGCCGGAGGGGGCGGTGGTGGGCCTCGATCCCCACGCCTGCTCGGCCATGGAGGCCCGGCTGGCGATGGCCCGCGAGCACTTCCTGGCCCGCCGCCGGCCCGATCCGGGGGTGCGGACCTTCCAGGCATCGCCGTATCGGCCGGTTTCGCCGGAATCGCTCTATCTCACCGAGGAGGAGCTGCAGGGGAGACTCGAGAGCTTCGAGCGGTTTCTCCTCTCTCCTTTTCGGGCGCCGCCCGAGCCGGCGGTGCACGGCGCAGAGGTGGCGGACCTGGGCGCGGAACCGGCGCGGGATTTCGCCGTCGAGCGCCGGGAGCGACCGGGAGGGCTGTTCACGGCGGTGGTGCGTCATCTCGAGGAACAGCGCGCGAGCGGGATGGCGCCGCTGGTGGCCGCCTCGAGCCCTGGCGCCAGGGACCGGCTCCGCAAGCTGCTCGCCGATCACGGGCTGGAGGCGGGGGAGGTGGTCGACGGTTGGGCGGCGTGCCGGCCCGGGCGGGTCGGCTTCGCGGTGCTGCCTCTCGACCACGGCTTTCGCCTGGGTGACGTCTCGGTGCTCACCGACCAGGACATCCTCGGCGCGCGTTCGCAGCGCAGCCATCGCCGGCCCAAGCGGCCGCGGGGTCCGTTCATCGACCTCAGCGCGCTCAGGGAAGGGGATCTGGTGGTCCATCTCGAACATGGCATCGGGCGCTACCGCGGGCTCGTCACCCTGGAGGTGGGCGGTGCGCCGCACGACTTCCTGGAGCTGGAGTACGCCGGCGGCGACAAGCTGCTGGTTCCGGTCGAGAGCCTCGACCTGCTCACCCGCTACGGCAGCGGTGAACAGCCGGCGGCCCTGGACCGGCTGGGGGGTGCGGCCTGGCAGCAGCGCAAGGCGCGGATCAAGAAACGCATCCGGGAGATCGCCGGCGAGCTGATCCAGGTGGCGGCGCGGCGCGCCCTGCGCAAGGCGCCGGTGCTCGAGGTTCCGGACGGCATCTACCGCGCCTTCGCCGCCCGTTTTCCCCACGAGGAGACCGAAGACCAGGCCCGGGCCATCGAGGAGGTGCTGGGCGATCTCGCTTCCGGCCATCCCATGGACCGGCTGATCTGCGGGGATGTCGGGTTCGGCAAGACGGAAGTGGCGATCCGGGCCGCCTTCGTCGCCGTCATGTGCGGCCAGCAGGTGGCGCTGCTGTGTCCCACCACCCTGCTCGCCCACCAGCACGCCGAACTGTTCCGCGAACGGTTCCGCGACCTGCCGGTGCGGATCGCCGAGCTCTCCCGCTTCACGCCGCCCCACCGGGCGCGGGCGGTCAAGGAGGGCCTGCGGCGCGGGGAGGTGGACATCGTCATCGGCACCCACGCCCTGCTGGCGCCGGACGTGGCCTTCCGCAGCCTCGCCCTGCTCATCGTCGACGAGGAGCAGCACTTCGGCGTCGCCCACAAGGAGCGGCTCAAGCAGCTGCGGGCCGAGGTGCATGTGCTCACCATGACCGCCACCCCGATCCCGCGCACCCTGCACATGGCCCTGGGCGGGCTCAAACAGCTGTCGGTGATCGCCACCCCGCCGGTGGACCGGCTTGCGGTGCGCACCTTCCTGATGCCGGCGGATCCGGTGGTGATCCGGGAGGCCATTCTGCGCGAACGCCACCGCGGCGGTCAGACCTTCTACGTCTGCCCCCAGGTCAGCGATCTCGCCCCGCTCGCGGAAGACCTCGCGCGGCTCGTGCCCGAGGTGCGCCTGGAGATCGCCCACGGCCGCTTGCCCGCCTCGCGTCTGGAACGGGTGATGCGGGCCTTCTACCGCGGCGAGATCGACCTGTTGCTGTCCACCAACATCATCGAGAGCGGCCTCGATGTGCCCAACGCCAACACCCTGATCGTCCATCGGGCCGATCGCTTCGGGCTCGCCCAGCTCTACCAGCTGCGCGGCCGGGTGGGACGGGGCAAGCAGCGCGCCTATGCCTATTTCACCTGGGACCCCAGGACTCCCGTGAGCGGGGCCGCCGAACGCCGGCTCGCGGCCCTCCAGGCGCTCGAGGGTCTCGGCGCCGGTTTCCAGCTGGCGGCCCAGGACCTCGACATCCGCGGTGCCGGCAATCTGTTGGGCGAGGAGCAGTCGGGTCACATCCGGGAGGTGGGGTTCGAGCTCTACAACCGCATGCTCGAGGAGGCGGTGGCGGACATCCGGGCCCGGGAGAGCGGGGAGCCGGAGGCGGTGCGGGCCGAGTGGAGTCCGCAGATCACCATCGATGTGCCGGCGCTCATTCCGGAGGACTACATCATGGATCTCGACCTGCGGCTCGCCACCTACCGCCGCCTGGCCGCACTCGAGACCCAGGAGGAACTCGACCGTTTCGCGGAGGAGCTCTGCGACCGCTTCGGTCCCCTGCCCGAGGCGACCCGACGCCTGCTCGAGATCGTGGCCATCAAGCAGCTCGCCCGGCGCGCGCAAGTGGTGCGGGTGGACGCGGGACCGCGGGGCCTGCTGCTCGCCTTCTGGCAGGACCGCTTCCCCCACCCGCAGGCCTTGGTGCGGTGGATCGGCGAGGCCGGGGGACGCATCCGGCTGCGTCCCGACCACCGTCTGGTGGTGCAGGAGCCCACCCGCAGCCCGGAACAGCGCCTCGCCCTCGCACGCAAGGTCCTCGAGCAGCTCGCCGCCCTCGCCGAGGGGGCCGAAGAGCCGCTTGTGGCCGGCGGATAGCAGGAGCCGATCGCCGAACGCCGCCGCTTGGGCCTTGGCCGAAGGCCGGAAGCGGTGGCAGGATCGGGCGCGCGGCAGCGGCGGAGGCAGGTGGATGGC
>JALSGW010000178.1 GCA_026982585.1 Alphaproteobacteria bacterium
CCTGTCCGCGCTGCCCGGGTGAATGACACCCAGGGGAAACCGCACCGACCGTCACCCGATCGCAAAGGTTCCAGCAGGAATTCTATGCCGGCGCGAAATGAGGTCAACCGCCGCCGATCCCGTCCGGGGCGGGGCGGTCGTTGACCCGGGCCGGCTCCTCCCCTATCTCGCCGCCACGGGGCCTTCGGCCCCGCAAAGCGTACAGAGGGGTTGGGCGATGGCGGTTCCCAAGAAGAAGGTCTCCAAGTCCCGCCGCGACAAACGGCGCACCCATCACCGTCTCGATCCGCCGGCGGTGGTGGAGGATCGGCACAGCGGCGAGTACCGTCGCCCCCATCACATCGACCTCAAGACCGGCATGTACAAGGGGCGGCAGGTGCTGGCGGTGAAGCAGCGGGACCAGGAGGAGGACGAGGAGGACTGAGCGCCGAGCTCACCGCTCCCGTTCCAGGTCGGCGATCACCGCTCCCAGGAAACGCGCCGCCTCGCCGCCCATCACCGCCCGGTGGTCGAAGGTCAGCGAGAGCGGCAGCAGCCGCCGGACCTTCGGTGCGCCGTCGATGGCGCGCACCGCCTCGCGGATGCGGCCGGCGCCGAGGATCGCCACCTGCGGCGGCAGCACCACCAGCTGCGCATAGCGCCCGGCGAAGGTGCCGAAATTGGACAGGGTGATGGTGGCCCCCTTGAGTTCCTGCGGCGGGATGGCGCGGGCGCGCACGTCCCGTTTCATGCGCTCGAGGCCCCGCCTGAGGTCCTCCATGCTGCGGTTGCCGATGTCCCGCAGCACCGGCACGAACAGCCCATCGGGCGTGTCCACGGCGATGCCCAGGTCGATGTAGGGGAACAGCACCCGCTCGTCCCGTTCCGAGAGATAGTGGGCGTTCAAGGCCGGCTCGGCCCGGCAGGCGGCGGCGATCGCCCGCACCAGGCGGATGGTCACGTCCTCGCCGGGCGGCCAGGCGGTGATGTCGGCGTCCTCGCACACGGTGGCGGGCACCACCTCGCGGTGGGCGCGCTCCATGTTGCGCGCCATGGTCCGGCGCACCCCGCGCATCGGCTCGCCCTTGGGCGCCCGGGCGCGCTCGCGGGCCGCCCGCTCCACGTCCTCCCGGGTCACCACGCCGCCCGGACCGGTGCCCGCCACCGCCTCGAGATCGATGCCGAGCTCCTGCGCGAGCCGCCGCACCGCCGGCGCCGCCCGCGCGCCCGAAGGCGCCGCCTCCGTTTGCCGTTCGGGCAGGGCCCCCACCACGGTGCCGCTGTCCTCCCGCGCCTCGGTCTCGAAGGCCACGAGCGGTGCGCCCACCGCCACCACCTCCCCCTCGCGGGCCAGGATGCGGGCGATGCGTCCCGCATAGGGACAGGGCACCTCCACCACCGCCTTGTCGGTCTCCACCGACAACAGCGGCTGGTCGGCCACCACATGGTCGCCCTCGGCGACGTGCCAGCTGACGATCTCCGCCTCCTTCAGGCCTTCGCCGAGGTCGGGCAGATGGAAGATGCGGGTCATCGGTAGCTCATCACCTTCTGAATGGCCTCGCGCACCCGGCGCGCATCGGGAAGAAAGGCGTCCTCGAGCCTGGGCAGCGGCACCACCGTGTCGTAGGCGGTCACCCGCACCACCGGCGCAACCAGGCTGAACAGCGCCCCTTCGGCCACCGCCGCCGCCACTTCGGCGCCGAAGCCGCCGGTGCGCACCGCCTCGTGGAGGATCACGCAGCGGCCGGTGCGGGCCACGGATTCGAGCAGGGTGTCGGCATCATAAGGCCGCAGGGTGGCGAGGTCGATGACCTCCACCGACACCCCCTCCTCGCTCGCCCACTCCGCCGCCCGCAGCGCCTCGGGCACCATGGCGCCCCAGGTCACCAGGGTGACGTCGCGTCCCGGGCGCAGGATGAAGGCGCGGTCGAGCTCGAGCGCCCGCCCGTCGTCCGTCACCTCCTCCCGCATCGCCCGGTAGATGCGTTTGGGCTCGAGGAACACCACCGGATCGGGATCGCGGATGGCGGCGAGCAGCAGGCCGTAGGCGCGCTTTGGGGAGGAGGGGATCACCAGCCTGAGCCCGGGGATGTGGGCGAAGAGGGCCTCCATGCTCTCGGAGTGGTGTTCCGGTGCGCGGATGCCGGCGCCGTAGGGGGCGCGCACCACGAGCGGGCAGCTGAGCCGGCCGCGGGTGCGGTTGCGCAGCCGCGCCGCGTGGTTGATGAGCTGGTCCAGGGCCGGGTAGATGAAGCCCATGAACTGATATTCCACCACCGGCCTGAAGCCCTGGGCGGCGAGGCCCACCGCCAGTCCGACGAACAGGGACTCGGAGAGCGGGGTGTCGATCACCCGCTCCTCGCCGAACCGCTCGAGCAACCCTTCGGTGGCCCGGAACACGCCGCCGTCGCGACCGATGTCCTCGCCCAGCAACACCACCCGCTCGTCCTCGGCCATGGCGCGGGCGAGTGCGGTGCGCACCGCTTCCACCAGGGTCAGGGCGGGCATGGCCGGTCACTCCCGGGCGGCGAGTTCGGCGTATTGGGCCTCGAAGGCACGCGGCAGGCGGGCGTGCAGATGGTCGAACATGGCGGTGGCCGGCTCGGGATCGCGGGCCAGATAGGCCTCCGCGGCCCGCTCCACCTCCTCCTTCGCGGCCCGCATGAGATCCTCCTCATCCTCCTTGCTCCACCATCCGCGGCCGACCAAAAAGGCCCTGAGCCGGGCGATGGGCTCCTCCTTCCACCTGCGGCTCACCTCCTCGTCGTCCCGGTAGCGTCGGGCGTCGTCGGCGGTGGTGTGGTCGGCGAGCCGGTAGGTGACCGCCTCGATCAGGATCGGCCCCTCCCCGTTGCGCGCCCGCTCCACCGCCTCGCCGGTCACCTGCCGCACCGCGATGACGTCGTTGCCGTCCACCTGGATGCCGGGCATGCCGCAGGCGATCGCCTTCTGGGCGAGGGTTTCGGCGGCGGTCTGGCGGCTTCTGGGCACCGAGATCGCCCATTGGTTGTTGTTGATGACGAACACGCAGGGAAGCCGCCACAGGGCGGCGGCGTTCATGGCCTCGTAGACGTCGCCCCGGGAGGTGGCGCCGTCGCCGAAGATGCACACCGCCACCCGGGGCTCTCTG
>JALSGW010000179.1 GCA_026982585.1 Alphaproteobacteria bacterium
GTTGTTGCCGGTCAGATCGTTGAAGTTGCCGACAGCCACCGCCCAGCGGGCGAACCCGCCCACCGACACCTCCACCTGGGCGGAGGCCTCCTGGGCGGTCAGCAGCATGGCTCCCGCGCCGAGCAGCGCCGTGGAGCCGAGCAGCACTCTCTTCAAGGTCATCCTTGCGCTCTCCTCTGCCTTTGCGAGGTCGCTCATCCGCGGCCTGCCCCGCCCGCTTGCGGCGGGGGGTTCCGCCGTGCCCTCTTATCGGCGAGATGGCGGTGCCGGCAACGGCAAGCCTGCCTCGGGTGGCGCCGCGGGCGCAGGGTGTGTCGGGCCGGCAACAGATCCTCAGGCCGGCGCCACCACCGCCATCGCCTCCAGGTCCTTCAGCACCCGCTCGCGCAGCTCCTTGGGCCGATCGGAAAAGGCGGCGTCGAACGCCTCCCGCGGGAAACCGTCCCGGGCCAAGACCCAGCTCACGAGCGGCACATAGTCTTCGGGCACCTCCACCGCCCGCCGGTTGCGCTGGTCCACCAAGAGCTGCTTGCCGTTCTGCCGCAGCAGCCTGAGGCCGCGCGCCTTCAGGCGAAAACGCGGGCTCGGGGCGGTGAGGAGCTCCGGCAGATCATAGTTCTCCCGGGGCCAGCGCCAGCGGCGCTGCAGCGCCTTGAGATCGGCGAGGGTCTTGGAGTCCGATGCCAGTTCCCGAAGCCGGGCGCCGAGGCGCTGGAGATAGTCGCGCAACTCCTCCTCCCGGCGCGGCAGATCCTGCCGCCCCAGGGACTCCTGCACCATGCGCTCGTACAGATAGCTCATCACATCGAGCCCGATCGGCCAGGTCAGCCCGAAGGCGATGTGGATGCAGCCGCCCTCCTCGGCGAGCGCATAGTGGTATTGTCCTCTCGGCAGATAGAGGAGGTCGCCGGGCTTCATGCGCACCTCGCGCCACAGCTCCCCCTTGGCCTTCTCGTGCACCTCCTGGGGGATGGACTCGAACATCGGGTGGGCGATCGGCCACTCGGCCCGCCCCTCGAACACGAACCAGCGCTTCTCGCCCTCGAAATGCACCGCCAGCACGTCGTGGTTGTCGGCGTGCACGTGGAAGCCCTGGCGCTTTTTGCTGCTCATGTAGAGGTTGGCCTGGACCCGGCAGCCGAGGGCGGTCTCCAGCGCCCGGCAGAAGGCGGAGAGCTCCGGCGTGAGCTGGTCGATGTCGTTGAGCACCAGGGTCGCGCCGCGCCTCAGATAACTCTTGACGCGTTCCACCTCCGGGCGCAGCACTTGGCCGCCGTCGCGGCCCGGAGCGGGGCTGGCGTAGGCCTGCGGGGGCAGCCGCTGGCCGTCCAGGACGAGCTCCAGCGAGGCCTGGGACCAGATGGTGTTCATGCCGAGCAGCCGGTTGAGCACCCGCCAGTTCATGACCTCGCGAAACCGCTCGGGACCGGCCTCGAGATAGAGGGGTTTTCGGCCGAGGTACTCCCGCTCGAAGGTCTCCGGGGTAAGCGGGGCGATGATGGAAGCGAAGTCCTGTATCATGCCACCCTCCGGCCGCCAGGCTGGGTTGCGCGCGACTGAAGTGAAACGAGCGCGAGGAGGATAACGCGTGCGCGACGGCGGACAAGCAGCGAACCCTGCGGTCGCGGAGCGGCTGGAACGGGTGCGCGCCGAGATCAGGGAGGCTTGTCGCGAGGCGGGACGCGATCCCGCCGAGGTGTGCCTGGTGGCGGTGAGCAAGGCGCAGCCCTTGGAGCGCATCGAGGCGGCGCTCAGGGCCGGCCAGCGCGTCTTCGGCGAGAACTACGTCCAGGAGGCGAAGCGCCGCTGGCCGGCTTTGCGGGAGGCCTATCCCGATGTGGAGCTGCACCTCATCGGTGCCCTGCAGACCAACAAGGCCCGGGATGCGGTGCGCTTGTTCGACGTCATCCAGACCATAGACCGGCCGCGCATCGCCGAGGCGCTCGCGCGGGAGATGGACCGGCTGGGATTGCGGCGGCCGGTGTTCCTCGAGGTCAATCTGGGCGAGGAGCCGCAGAAGGCGGGCGTGACGCCCGAGGCGCTGCCCGCGCTGTTGCGGCTGTGCCGCGAGCAGCTGGAGCTGCCGGTGCTGGGCCTGATGGCGATCCCGCCCCTGGGCGAGGAAGTCGCACCCTATGCGGCGCTGTTGGCCAAGCTCGCCCGCGAGCACGGGCTCGAGAAGGTGAGCGTGGGCATGAGCGGCGACTTCCCGACCGCGATCCGCTTCGGGGCCACCCACGTGCGGGTGGGGACCGCCATCTTCGGCCCCCGTCCCGAGCGCGGCCCGAGGGAGCCCGGCCCTGGTCAGGAGGGCGGCTGACCGCCGAGGGCCTCGAGCAGCCCCATGGTCTCCGCATCCAGCATCCCGTCCACCCGGGCGGGGCGAAAGCGCCGCTGAAAGGCGCGCACACAGGCCACAAAACCGCCCGAGGGCGCATCCAGCCCGTAGCCCAGGGCGAGGAGCCGGGCGCGTGCGCGCAGAGGATCGACGGGCCGGGGGGTTGCCTTCTCCGGCCAGATGGCGAGGCCCCGTTGGGCGAGCCATCGCCAGGGAAAGAGCTCGCCGGGATCGCGCTTGCGGGCCGGGGCGACATCGCTGTGCCCCACCACCCCCGAAGGCGGGATCCGGTGGCGGGCGCGCAGCTCCCGCAACAGTTCCGCCAGCGCCTCGAGCTGGGCGTCGGGAAAGGGCCGGTAGCCCCACTCGTGACCCGGATTGGCGAGCTCGATGCCGATCGATGCGGCGTTGACGTCATGGAGCCCGGCCCACGCCGCCACCCCGGCATGCCAGGCCCGGCGGTCCTCCGCCACCAGCTGGAACACCGTGCCGGCCTCGTCGATCAGATAGTGGGCGCTCACCCGGGCTGCGGGATCGCGGAGCCGCAGCAGCGCCTCGGCGGCGGTGCGCATGCCCGTGTAGTGGAGAACCACGAGCCGCACCCGGGCGCCGGGCGGCCTCGGGTCCCAGTTCGGAGACGGTGCGTCGATCGGCCGGAGCACCGTCAGAAACGGTCGAGCAGCCGCCGGTAGTAGTCCCGCTCATAGGCGGGGCGCCCCAGCTCCCCGGAGCGGCGATAGAGCTCCTCGAGCACCTCCCGGGCGCGACCGA
>JALSGW010000180.1 GCA_026982585.1 Alphaproteobacteria bacterium
CAGCGCGGCCGGATCGGAGGTGCGAGCGAGCCGGTCCGTTCCCGTCAAACGGTCTTCCGGAAGCTCCCATCGCCGGCACCAGGCCGCGAGCTGGGCCGCCGCCGCGGTGCAATGGGATCGGGCGGGATGGCGCGACGGCCGGAGCTCCGGCAGCAGCCGGGCGATCCGCCCGGGCTCGATGCGCCAACGGCTGCGCAAGCGCACCCCGATCCGCACCACCGTGCCGCCTCGGGCATCCGGCCCATCGAGACCCACATGGTCGGCAAGCCGCGCGATCTCCCATCCCACACCGCGGGCGAGCACCTCCGCCGCCTCCGCCCGTGAGGACTCGAGGGCGATCGCCGCAAGCAGCCATCCATCCCTGCGCCCGGCGCTGAGATAGAAGGTGAAGGATCCCGCCCAGCCCAGCGCCGCGAGGGCCGTGAGCAGCCGCGAGACGGCCGCGAGCCACCGCGTCCGCGGCGCCCGCGGGAGTTGCAGACCCCCGACCACGGTGCGGAGGATGGCGCAGATCGCCTCCGCCTCCTCGGGGTCGCGAAAGCAGAGCCGCAGCAAACGGCGCTCGTCGGGCGGCCGGGTGATCGACATGGACCCACCGTCTCGCTGGGGCCGCCGGGCGCGGCCCGTCCGTGGGCCCTCTAGCGGGGAAAGGTTAATCGAAATTGAAGACGGGTTGCCGCGCGCGCCCGAGCGGCCGCTCCTCGCATTCCCGTCTGCGGCTTGCCCAACGGACGCGGAAATGCCACCAATGGAGCGGTGGCTGTGGTGGCGGCGGACCGCTGCGGCGGATGGCCTCTTGGGGGGAGGCCCATGGGTTCGCGCTCGCTGCTCGCGCTCTCGATCCTGCTCGTCGCCCTCGCCGGCTGGTCCGGGCGCGCCCAGATGCCGGCGGCGGCCGGCGAGGCCTGGGTGTTCGCCGTCGAGGGACCGATCGGGCCCGCCACCAGCGATTACCTCAAGCGCGGCTTCGCCCGCGCCCGCGAGGAGGGTGCGGCGCTGATCGTGCTGCGGCTGGACACCCCGGGCGGGCTGGATACGGCGATGCGGGAGATCATCCGCGAGATCCTGGCGAGCCCGGTGCCGGTGGCGGCCTGGGTGGGGCCGAGCGGGGCGCGGGCGGCGAGCGCGGGCACCTTCATCGTCTACGCCTCCCACATAGCCGCCATGGCCCCCGGCACCAACATGGGGGCGGCGACCCCGGTCGCGATCGGCGCTCCCGGCGGCGCGCCGCAGGAGCCCGCACCCGAGGAGCCGGAGGCGGATGTGGAATCCGGCGACGGCGAACGGCCTCCGCCCCGGCGTCGCCCGGGCCTGATGGACAAGGCCATGCGCGACGCCGCCGCCTACATCCGCTCCCTCGCCCGCATGCGCGGCCGCAACCCCGACTGGGCCGAGCGGGCGGTGGTGGAGGCGGCCAGCATCTCCGCCGAGGAGGCGGTGGAAGCCGGGGTGGTGGAGCTGCTCGCCTCCGACCTCGAGGAGCTGCTCGCCCGCATCGACGGCCGCGAGGTGGAGGTGGCTGGGCGCACGCTCGTGCTCGAGACGGAGGGGCTCGAGCTCATCCAGGTGGATCCCGACTGGCGGGCGCGCCTGCTCGCCATCCTCACCAATCCCAACGTCGCCTATATCCTGCTCCTGATCGGCGTCTACGGCATCATCCTCGAGTTCTACAGCCCCGGGCTCACCGGTCCCGGGCTCGTGGGCGCCATCGCGCTCCTGCTCGCCCTCTACGCCTTCCAGGTGCTGCCGGTGAACTACGCCGGCCTCGCGCTGGTGGCGCTCGGGGCGGGCCTTCTCGTAGCCGAAGCCTTCCTCGGCAGTTTCGGCATCCTCGGCATCGCCGGCATCGCCGCGCTCGCCCTGGGCGGCATCATGCTCTTCGACACCGAAGCGCCCGGCTTCGCCGTATCCCTGTGGATCGTGGGCGGCGTGGCGGCGGGCGGCGGCAGCCTGCTGCTCGCGCTCATCGCCATGATCGCGAAGAGCCGTCGCCGTCCGGTCGCCATCGGACCGGAACGCATGCCGGCCGAGCGCGCCGAGGTCCTCACCTGGCAGAACGGACAGGGCACGGTGCGGTTCGAGGGCGAGGTGTGGCAGGCGCACGGGCCGGTGCCGCTCGAGCCGGGCGAGCAGGTGGTGGTGGTGCGGCGGCAGGGTCTGCGCCTCGAGGTGAAACCGACCCGCCGTCATGCGCCGAAGGAGTGAGGGACCATGCTGATCGCAACCCTGGCGGCGGTGCTGCTGCCGCTCATCGTCATCCTGAGCTCGCTGCGGGTGATCCGCGAATACGAGCGGGCGGTCGTCTTCCTCCTCGGCCGTTTCTACCGGGTCAAGGGGCCGGGGCTGATCATCGTCATCCCCATCATCCAACAGATGGTGCGGGTGGACCTGCGCACCCGGGTGCTGGACGTGCCGACCCAGGACGTGATCTCCCGGGACAACGTGTCGGTGAAGGTCAACGCCGTGGTCTATTACCGGGTGGTGGATCCCCAGCATGCGGTGATCCGGGTGGAGGACTTCGAGCTCGCCACCAGCCAGCTCGCCCAGACCACGCTCCGTTCGGTGCTGGGCCAGCACGAGCTGGACGAGATGCTCTCCGAACGCGACAAGCTCAACGCCGACATCCGCCGCATCCTCGACGAGCAGACCGATGCCTGGGGGATCAAGGTCTCCAACGTGGAGATCAAACACGTGGATCTCGACGAGAGCATGATCCGGGCGATCGCCAAACAGGCGGAGGCGGAGCGGCTCAGGCGGGCCAAGATCATCGGCGCCGAGGGCGAGTACCAGGCGGCCGAACGCATGCTGGAGGCGGCCAAGATCATGGCCCAGCGCCCGGAGGCGATGCAGCTGCGTTATCTGGTGGCGCTGCAGGAGATCGCCAACGAACGCAGCCAGACCATCGTCTTCCCCTTCCCCATCGAGCTCGGCAAGGTGTTGCCGCAGGCGGGCGAACCCCGCGGCTGAGCCTCGCGCCGGGATCGTTCCAGCGCAAGCTGCACCCACCACCTCGGCTCCAGGACTCGGATGTCGCGGCCTCTTTGGTCGGATCGCGAGACGGAGGAGCTAGGGGCGCGGTGCGATCGGACGCGCTCGC
>JALSGW010000181.1 GCA_026982585.1 Alphaproteobacteria bacterium
GAGCTCGCCGGGCCGGCGGACTACAGTTACCGGGGCGAGGTGCACCCCGGGCTTTTGGAACGGGCATGAACGAGGCGCGCATCATCACCTTCGGCTGCCGCCTGAACACCTACGAATCGGAGGTCATGCGGCGGCAGATGGCGGCGGCTGGGGTGGGCGAGGTGGTGGTCGTGCACACCTGCGCCGTCACCGCCGAGGCCGAGCGGCAGGCGCGCCAGGCGATCCGCCGCGCCCGCCGCGAGCACCCCGGGGCCCGGATCGTGGTCACCGGCTGCAGCGCCGAGATCGATCCCGACCGCTATGCCGCCATGGCGGAAGTGGATCATGTGCTCGGCAACCGCGACAAGCTTCGGGCGGAGAGCTGGCGCCTGCTCGCCCAGGGCGCGCTGCCCCGCGTGCTGCGCACCGGCCAGGGCCGGGAGGACGGCGAGGCGCCGGCGCCGGTGGACGGGCTTGCCGGGCGCAGCCGCGCCATCGTCCAGGTCCAGCAGGGCTGCGACCACCGCTGCACCTTCTGCGTCATCCCCCTCGGGCGGGGGCCGAGCCGCAGCCTGGATCCGGCCCGGGTGGTGGAGCAGGTGCGCCGGCTGGTGGACCACGGCTACCGCGAGGTGGTGCTGAGCGGGGTGGACCTCACCTCCTACGGCCGCGAGTGGGGCGGACCGGCGCTGGGAGCGCTGGTGCGGCGGGTGTTGCGCGAGGTGCCGGGGCTCGCCCGCCTGCGGCTGTCCTCGGTGGATCCCGCCGAGGTGGACGAACAGCTGCTGCGCGCCTTCGCCGAGGAGGACCGGTTGATGCCGCACCTGCATCTCTCGGTCCAGGCGGGGGACGATCTGATCCTCAAGCGCATGCGACGCCGCCACCTGCGCCGGGACGTGCTGGAGCTGGTGGCGCGGCTGCGGCGGCTGCGCCCGGATATGGTGTTCGGAGCCGATCTGATCGCCGGCTTTCCCACCGAGAGCGAAGCGATGTTCGCCCGCACCCTGGCCCTGGTGGAGGAGGCGGACCTCGTCTATCTCCACGTCTTCCCCTATTCGCCGCGCCCCAACACACCGGCCGCCCGCATGCCGCAGGTGCCGGCCGAGGTGCGCAGGGAGCGTGCGGCGCGCCTGCGCGCGCTCGGAGAGAAAAGGCGGCGCGCGTTCTTCCTGGGCGAACGGGGCCAACGGCGCACGGTGCTGGTGGAACGCGAGGGAAGGGGGCGCACCGAGCATTTCGCGCCGGTGGCGCTCGAAGGTGCCGCACCTCCGGCCGGCACCCTGCTTCCGGTGCGCATCCTCGAGCCGGCGTCCGACCATCTGAGAGCGAGGGCGGCCTGATGGAAGCGGGCGGCGGTTGGTGGACCCGGCTGCGCAGCGGGCTCGCCCGCACCTCCCGGGCGCTGCGCGACCGGCTGCAGGAGGCGGTGCGAGGCCGGCGCGTGGACGAGGAGATGCTGGAGGAGCTGGAGGAGGCGCTGATCCTCGCCGACATCGGGGTGGACACCGCGCGCGAGCTGGTGGACGGGCTGCGCCGAAGCCGCCTCGGGCGCGAGGTGGGCGAGGAGGAGCTGCGCGCCTATCTGGCCGACGCCATCGCAAGCGGGCTCGCCGAGGTGGCGCGTCCGCTGCCGCTGCGCGCAGGAGTGCGGCCGCAGGTGGTGCTGGTGGCCGGGGTGAATGGCACCGGCAAGACCACCACCGTGGGCAAGCTCGCCTGGTGGTGCAGGGAACAGGGGCGCAGCGTCATGCTCGCCGCCTGCGACACCTTCCGCGCAGCCGCACAAGAACAGCTCGCGATCTGGGCCGAACGGTGCCGGGTGCCGCTCGTGGCGGGCGCACCCCGCGCCGATGCCGCCGGCGTGGCCTACGAGGCGCTGGACCGCGCCCGGCGGGAAGGGGTCGATATGCTGCTCGTGGACACCGCGGGACGCCTCCACAACCGCCAGGAGCTCATGGCCGAGCTGCAGAAGATCGTGCGGGTGCTGGGCAAGCTCGATGCCGAAGCGCCTCACGATATTCTGCTCGTGCTCGATGCCACCACCGGGCAGAACGCCCACAACCAGCTCGAGATCTTCAGATCCATGGTGCCGGTGAGCGGTCTCGTGGTGACCAAGCTCGACGGCACCGCCAAGGGCGGCGTGGTGGTGGCGCTGGCGCGCCGTTTCCGGATCCCCGTCCACTTCGTCGGGGTGGGGGAGGGGATCGCCGACCTGCGGCCGTTCGAGCCGAAGGCCTTCGCCCGGGCGCTTTTGGACCTCGAGGAGGGGACGGCGGGATGAGGGGCGAGATCCGTGCAGCCCGGCGCCGGCTCGCCGAGACCGTGACCGGAGCGGTGGTGCTGCTGGCGGCGCTGGCCTTCCTCGCCTGGGCCTATGCGCGGGTGGACCTGACGGGCGGCGACGGCTACCGGGTGGTGGCGTTGTTCGACCGGGTGGACGGGCTCGAGGTGGGGGCTGATGTGCGCCTTTCGGGAATCCGGGTGGGCGAGGTGGTGGCCATGCGCCTCGATCCCGTCACCTACCGGGCCGAGGTGGAGCTCGCCATCGACCCCGAGGTGAAGCTGCCCCTCGACACCTCGGCGGCGGTGCTGAGCACCGGTCTGCTCGGCGGCAAGTATGTGGCGCTCTCCCCCGGTGCGGAGGAGGAGCTGCTCGCCGAAGGGGATCGCATCCTCCTCACCCAGCCGGCCATCAATGTGGAGGAGCTGCTCGCCCGCTTCGTCTTCGGCGGCATCGAAGGGGAGGGACGGTGAGGAGAGCGGGCGCCTCGGCATGGGCGGCGGTGCTGTTCCTCCTGTTCGCCCGCGAGGGGGCGGCGGCGGTGAGCGTACCGTTCCGGGTGGCGGTCCTGCAGGGGCTGGATAAGGTGACCGCGCGGGTGTTCACCTTCCGCGCGCCTGTGGGCGAGCTCGTCCGCTTCGGCACGCTGGAGATCGTGGTGCGGGCCTGTTTCAAGGCGCCTCCCGTGGAGCCTCCCGAGAGCGCGGCCTTTTTGGAGATCGAGGCGGTGGATCCCGGCCGGCCGCCGGAGCGCGCCTTTTCGGGCTGGATGTTCGCATCCAGCCCCTCGCTCTCGGGGCTCGAACACCCCGTCTACGACGTGTGGGT
>JALSGW010000182.1 GCA_026982585.1 Alphaproteobacteria bacterium
GCGGATGGAGCGAGACGGTCCGGCTCCCGGCCCACGGCCGGCCGTCCGCGGGGCCGGCCCGGACAGGCGGGCAGCGGGCGAGGACGGCAGGGGAGCGCGGCGTGTGGAAAACCGGCTGCAGCCGCCCCCGCGACGGCTCGGCTGCCCGGATGGGCCGGCACCGGATCTCGTTCGGGCGCGGTACACCACCCGATCCGCGGTCCTGCAAACGAGGCGGGTGGGTTCCGCACCGAAACCACGCGCCTGGAATCGGCTCCTCCGCGCGCCGGCGGGGCCGGCACCCGCGATGCGCGCTCGAAGGGAAGAGCCGAAGGGCTTCGGCGCACATCCCCTTCGCACACCGGGCCGCTGCGGCGCCCGCCCGGGCCGGGAATCCCGCACCTCCTGGAGAGCGCATGCAGGGCACGGATGTGCGAGCGGATATGCGAGCGCAGCTCAACTCCGGAGCCTCGCCGCGGTTGCGGTCTCGGGCCCGCACGATCGAGCCCGGCATGGCGCGCGTCTGTGCCCCGCGCAAGCTGCGGCCGGACGGCGAGACGTTGTTCCACAAAGCCGTCTTCGTCCATGGCGGAACCGGAGCCGCCGGACCCGTTCGCCGGTATTGCCGCTCGGCCGACACGGGCCGGTTCGGCTTGTCGCATCGCACCCGACCAAGCCCGTTGTGGTGCAGGCATGTCGCGGGCGGAGGAAATCCGAGGTTTCGGCTTGTGGGGGGCGAGGTGCGGGGTTGGGATGCGATGATCGCCGCCGGATATCCAAAGCCTTGTGGTGTGCGAGGCCCCGGCGCCCAGTGCGGCGCGACGGCCGTCGCCCGCCGCGATCGTCCCACACCGGTGCGCCGGATCGCGGAAGCCTCCGCATGTTGCACGCCCTGGTGGTCTTCGCGAGAGTCGTATCGGAGATCGGGACCTTCGGCGCACGCACCGGGGCAGGTTCCGGCATCCATCGCACCGTCTGCGCGCGATGGGCGGATGCGGGACGGGCGGCTCGTCGTGTTGGTGGCGTCTGTCCGGCATGAATCACGGGATCCTCCGGCCGTGGGTGCGGTTCAGCACCGGTCCGGACGCAGGGCCGGCAGCGCCCGAAAGCCCGCCGATCCCTCGTCCTGGAGCGGCATGTTCGCGGAGCCGCCGTGCGACGCGGCGGCCCTGGTTGAGGGGATCGAAGCTGTGAGCGCGACCGATTTCCGCCGGCGGAGCCTCGGCACCCGATCCCGCGATGCGGTCTGGTTCGCTGTCGCGGTTTCGCGGCGGCGGCTTTTCGCGGGCGGACCGCGACCGGGAAGGCGGCGCCGCGAGGACGCCGATGCGCGCGTTTTCGCGCTTGCAGCTTTCCGCCCGCGCGCCTTCGCCGCGCTCGCGGCTCCGCCCGCAGGTTCCGGAAAACTCTGCCAGAGCGGCGCCGCGATCGGGACAGGGATCCGGTTTGCGGATCCGGCCCCCGGGAACCTTGGTCAGCGATTGACGATGTTGTCGTAGACGTCGATCATGGCCGGTCCGGCCAGCACGATGAACAGGGCGGGCAGGATGAAGAGGATGAGGGGGACGGTGAGCACCGCCGGAAGCCGGGCCGCCTTCTCCTCCGCCTTGAGGATGCGCTGTTCGCGCAGTTCGTTGGCGAGCACCCGCAGGGTGGGAGCAAGCGGGGTGCCGTAGCGTTCGGTCTGGATGAGGGTGCTGACCATCCCCTGCAGGGTGGGAATGGGGATGCGCCGGGCGAGATTGTGCAGGGCCTGGCGCCGTTCGGGAAGGAAGGTCAGCTCCACCGCCGTGAGGGACAATTCCTCGGCGAGTTCCGGATAGGCGCCGCCGATTTCGTCCGCCACCCGTTGCAGGCCGGCCTGCAGCGACAGCCCGGCCTCGGCGCAGATCACCAGCATGTCGAGCGCATCGGGAAGCGCCTTCTGGAGGGTCGCGAGCCTGCGCCGGGTGCGATGGCGGACCACCAGATCCGGCAGGTAGAAACCCGCGAATACCGCCGTGACCAAGAGCAAAAGCGCGTTCAGGGTGAGACCCTCGGGGCTCAGCAGGGTGGTGCCGGCCCAGGCGAGGAGCCCGGTTGTGAGCGGCAGCACGAATTTGGCGACCAGGAACACCGCCACCGCTTCCCGCGAGCGCAGGCCCGCCACTTCGAGGCGCTCGCGGATCTGACGCACACCGGCGGCCGGCACGAGCTTCAGGCGATGGGCGATGCGGGAGGCGAGGCGGCCGAGATGGCCGGCGGAACGTTTGCGCTCCCCGGCCCGCGCCATGCCGCGCATGAGCTCCTCGCGCAGGCGGGCGATGCGTCGGGTGCGGGCGCTTTTGGGATCGCGCTCCAACAGCGCATACCAGATGAGCAGGGTGACGAGGAAGGCGGCCCCCGCAAGCGCCCAGGCGAAGGCGTCCTCGGCGCTCCACGACCACGGGCTCAGGGCGGCGAGCGGGTTCATATCTCGAACCGCACCATGCGGGTGATGACGAACACCCCGATCCCCATGCTGAGGAGACCGAAGGCGAGAAGCTTGAGGCCGCGCGGGTCGGTGAACAGGGTCATGATGTAGTCGGGATTGATGACGTAGATCACGAGCGTCATGATGAACGGCAGGCTTCCGATGATCATGGCCGAGGCCCGCGCCTCCGATGACATCGCCTTGACCTTGAGTTTGGTCTGTTCCCGCCGCCGGATCATGGCTCCGAGATTGTGGAGGATTTCGGCGAGATTGCCTCCGGTTTCCCGCTGCAGGGCGATGGACACCACCAGGAAACGGTATTCCTGGACGTCGATGCGTTCGAGGGAGGCGAACAGCGCCTCCTCCAGCGCCATGCCGATGCGGAGGTTGCTCGTGACCTCCCGGAACACCTCGCCGACCGGATCGTCCACCTCCTCGGCGATCAAGGCGATGGCCTCGCTCACCGGCAGGCCGGAGCGCACCGCGCGCACCATGAGATCCACCGCCTCGGGCAAGAGGCGGAGGAAGGCGAGGGCCCGGCGGCTGCGCAGACGGTGCAGATACCAGAAGGGCAGGCCGAGGCCGAGGAGGAGGCCGATCGCCACCGCCGCGACGGGATCGAACCCCCGCCAGAGCAGGAGCCCTGTGG
>JALSGW010000183.1 GCA_026982585.1 Alphaproteobacteria bacterium
CGGCGGCCTGGTCGCGGCGTTCTCGGAGGCGCGGGAACAGGGCGTAGACCTCCTCCAGGGTGGCGCGGGCTTCCTCGCGCGGGCGGGTGAAGGCGCCGAGTTGGAGGTTGTCCTCCACGCTCATGGGGCCGAACATCTGCCGACCCTCGGGAACCTGTGCGATGCCGAGCCGCACCCGGGCCGCAGGCCGCATGCGGGTGATGTCGCGCCCGCGGAATGTCAGCTCTCCCGCGCTCGCCGCATGAACGCCGGAGATGGTGCGAAGCAGCGTGGTCTTGCCGGCGCCGTTGGCGCCCACCAGGCACACGAGCTCCCCTTCCCGCACCTGGAGCTCGACCCCGTGCAGCGCCTGGATGCGGCCGTAATGGGCGGAAAGCCCCCGAACCTCAAGGAGCGGCGACGGCATCCTGCCCTCTTCGGCCCAGATAGGCCTCCACCACCCTGGGATCGCGCCGCACCTCCTCGGCGCTGCCCTCGGCCAGCTTGCGTCCGTGGTCGAGCACCAGGATGTGGTCCGAGATCCCCATCACCAGGCGCATGTCGTGTTCCACCAGCACGATGGTGATACCGCGGCCGGCGAGCCGGGTGAGCAGCTCGGCGATCTCCCGGGTCTCCCGCTCGTTGCAGCCGGCGGCCGGCTCGTCGAGCAGCAGCAGCTCCGGATCCGCCGCCAACGCCCGGGCGATCTCCAGCCGCTTGAGCGCACCATAAGGCAGGCTGTCCGCCGGCCGCGACCCCAGCCCGCCGAGGCCCACCTCCTCGAGCAGGCGCTCGGCTTGCGCCCTCGCCTCCACCTCGGCGCGCCGGAAGCCGGGAAGCCGCAGCAGGGCGGATATGGGATTGCGGTGGAGGTGGAGATGGCGTCCCACCAGGATGTTCTCGAGCACCGTCATGTTGAAGAACACCTGGAGGTTCTGGAAGGTGCGGGAGATGCCCAGCCGGGCGAGGCGTTCCGGCGCGAGTCCGGTGACGTCCTCGCCCTTGAAGAGGATGCGGCCGCGGCTCGGCCGCAGGAGACCGGTGATGAGGTTGAACAGGGTCGTCTTGCCCGCCCCGTTGGGACCGATGATGGAATGGATGCCGCCCTTGGGCAGGGAGAAGGAGAGCCCTTCCACCGCATGCACTCCCCCGAAGGTCCGGCTCAGCTCCACCGCTTCGAGCAGCGTCATGCCGCACCCCCGCGCAGCCGGGCCGCGATGGTGGGAACGAGCCCCTTGGGCAGGAAGATCATGGTCAGCATCATCACGAGCCCCAGCATGACGTGCTCGTAGTCGTAGAACACGGTGAGGAACTGGGGCAGGGCGGTGAGCAATGCTGCGCCCACGATCGCGCCGGCGGTGGAGGCCATGCCGCCCAGCACCACCATGGTGACGAACTGGATGGAGCGCAGGAAGTCCGCCTCGTCCGGGGTGAGCCAGCCCTGGAAGTGGGCGAAGAGAGAGCCCGCGAAACTCGCGATCACCGCCGAGACCACGAACACCATGGCCTTGTAGGAGGCGGTGTCGACCCCGCACACCCGTGCCGCCACCTCGGAGCCGTGCACCGCCCGAAGGCCGCGGCCGATGGGGCTGTCGACCAGATTGAGCACGAGCCAGGTGACCAGGAACAGCGCCGTCGCCACCAGCGCATACCAGCGCCAGGGCCCGACCACCTCGAAGCCGAGGAGCACGAGCGGATCCACCGGCATGCCGTCGGGTCCGCCGGTGAGCTCCACCTCCTGGGCCAGCACGATGGAGACGATGATGCCGAGGCCGAGGGTGGCCATGGCGAGATAGTGGCCGCGCAGGGCGAGGATCGGCCGCGCCACCAGGAAGGCGAGGCCGCCCGAGAGCAGCATGCCGGCAAGGAGCGCTAAGAGCGGGGGCCAGCCGTAGCTCGTCGTGAGGATGGCCGAGGCATAGGCGCCGATGCCGAAGAAGCCGGCATGGCCGAGGCTGATCTGGCCGGCATAGCCGATCAGCAGGTTGAGGCCGACGCAGACGATGGCGGCGATCCCCACATTGACCGCCACCTCGAAGTAGAAGGTGTTGGGGAAGGAGAAGGGCAACAGCGCGAGGAGCAGGGCGAAGCCGGCAAGACCAACACCGCGCCCGATCTGCAGGCCCGTGAGCCTGTCCCTCGGAGCCCGCCCCTCCCGGAGTTCGGCCGTCCCCCGCATGCGATCACACCCGCTCCAACAGCCGCACCCCGAGCAATCCGCTCGGGCGGGCCAGCAGGAACAGCAGGATCAGCACGAAGGCCACCGCGTCCTTGTAGGCGGAGGACAGATATCCGGCGGCGAGGGACTCGGCGAGCCCGATCACCATGCCGCCGAGGAAGGCGCCGGGCCCGGAGCCGAGGCCGCCGACGATGGCGGCGGCGAATCCCTTGAGGCCGAGCATCACCCCGACCTGGAAGTGGGTCGGTGCGAGCGGCGTGATGAGAAAACCGGCGAGCGCCCCGAGCGCGCCGGCGAGGGCGAAGGAGGCCAGCACCACCCGGCCGCCGTCGATGCCGACGAGCGCCGCTGCGAGCGGATTGTAGGCCGCCGCCAGCATCGCCTTGCCGGAGAGGGTGCGGGCGAAGAACAGCCACAACAATACCGCCACCGCGGCGCTCGCGAGCAGAATCCACAAGGACTGCGCCGGGATGACGGCGCCGAACAGCACATAGGGCGCCTCGCGCCCGAGCGGCGGCAGGGCGTAGAAGTCGCGGCCGAGCAGGATGCCGGCGAGGCCGCGGAGCAGGATCGAGGCGCCGATGGTGATGATGATGAGCCCGACCACGCTGGCGCCCTGGGCGGGACGGATGCCGCACAGATAGAGGCCGAGGCCGACCAGGGCCGCGAGCAACAGGGCGGCGAGCGCCGCGGCCGGCAGCGGCAGGCCGGCGGCGAGCAGGAACACGGTGCCCATGCCGCCGAGCATGACGAATTCGCCCTGGGCGAAGTTGATGAGGTGGCTCGCGTTGTAGATGAGGGTGAAGCCGAGGGCGATGAGGCCGTAGACGGCGCCGATGGTGATGCCCGAGACGACGAACTGGAGCAGCTCCCCCATGGCCCGATCACCGCCCCGCCTTCCCCCCGCCCTCTAGCACGGCC
>JALSGW010000184.1 GCA_026982585.1 Alphaproteobacteria bacterium
CGAGCGGCGGCCGCTCGCGCATTCCCCAGCTGGCCTCGGCCGAACTCTACATCCTGTATGTGGATCCCCGCTTCCAGCGCCGGGGCATCGGCCGCGCCCTGTTCGACGCCTGCCACTACGAGTTCGCCCGCTCGCGCCACGTCTCGGTGCTGGCGCGGGTGTTCGCCACCAATCACGCCGCCCGGGTCTGTTTCGAGCGTCTCGGCGGCCGGCTCGCCGAGGAGCGGACGGTGGAAATCCTCGGCGTCCCGGTGCGGGAGGTGGTCTATGTGTGGAGCGACTGACCGCAGCCGGCTCAGACGCTCGGCAGGATCCTGAAACCGGGAGGCGGTGGCGGGCCGCAGGGTTCCGCTTCCACCCGCTCCACCCGGGCCGCGGGCGGACCTTGCCGGCACGCCTCGATCATGTCCGCCACCAGCGGTGCGGGACCGGCGATGAGCGCCTCCACCGAGCCGTCGCGCCGGTTGCGTACCCATCCGTCCAGGCCGAGCCGTTCGGCCTCCCGCTCCATCCAGTAGCGAAAGCCCACGCCCTGCACCCGACCCCGGATGCGCAAGCGGACCACCCGCTCCGGCTCGCCGCTTTCCGCCACGGCCGTCCTCCCGCGTCCGTCCGACTCGATCTCAAGCGCGCGGGGCCAGATCCGGCAAGTCCCATCGCTCTGCGGCGTGCTGGAACAGGTCCGGTTGGCGCAGCTCGTCGCCCCGGGGTCGGAACAGGTCGAGACGAAGCGGCGGCGGTGGGCGGTAGCCGAGGCGGCGGGCGGCGGCCTCGAAACGGTCGGCCAAGAGCCGCGCGTATGGGCCCTCGCCGCGCATGCGCTCTCCGAAACGGTGTTGGTTGAGCCGCCCGCCGCGACAGGCGCGCAACAGCGCCACAACCCGTCCCTTGCGCTCGGGGAAGTGGGCATCGAGCCAGGCGAGGAAGAGCTCCCGCAGGTCCCACGGCAGCCGCAGCAGCACCCAGCCCGCGAACGCCGCACCCGCCTCCCGCGCCCGGACCAAGATGGTCTCGAGCTCGTGGTCGGTGAGCCCTGGGATCACCGGCGCCACCATCACCCCGACCGGCACGCGGGCGGCGGCGAGGGCACCGATGGCCTCAAGCCGCCTGTGGGGCGCCGAGGCGCGCGGCTCGAGCCGCCGCGCGAGCCCACGATCGAGGGTGGTGAGGGAGAGCTGCACCCGCACGAGCCCGTGTTGGGCGAGCTCCCGCAGCAAGTCCAGATCGCGCAGGATGCGCGCCGATTTGGTGGTGATCAGGAGCGGATGCCGGTGGGCGAGGAAACAGGCGAGCAGCCGGCGGGTGAGCCCCAGTCGGCCTTCGATGGGCTGATAGGGATCGGTGACGGTGCCGAGCGCCACCGGCTCCACCCGGTAGCCGCGGCGCCCGAACTCGGCACAAAGCAGCTGTTCGGCGTTCTCCTTGACCAGGATCTTGGTCTCGAAGTCGAGACCCGAGGACAGGCCGAGCCAGTTGTGGGTGGGGCGCGCATAGCAGTAGATGCAGCCGTGCTCGCAGCCCCTATAGGGATTGGCGGATCGCGCAAAGGGCACGTCCGGGGAGCGGTTGGCGGCCAACAGCCGGCTCGCCCGCTCCACCCACACCTCGGTCTCGGGACGGGCGTCCTCCATCTCCTCCACAAGCGGCTCCCGCCACTCCCGGGCGAAACGGCTCCTGGGATTGTCGGCGGTGCCGCGCCCCTTGATGGCCCGGCTCATGGGCGCCTCCACCGTCACCTCGACCGGCGCAAGCCTAGCCGCCCGACAACCAGAACAAAAGTCGAACATATGCCCAAGTGCGTCCTATAGGCTGCGACAAAGGGCAGCGCGCCTTGTCCGCCGGTCGCGGGATGGCATATGCGGGCGCGTTGTTCCGTAAGCTCTCCGACGGCGAGGTGGAAAGGATGGGTGCGTTCAAGGAACCGCACGGGGGCGTGCTTGTGAACCTGTTCCTGACCGAGGAGGAGGCGGCCGAGGAGAAGGCGCGCTCGCGCGACTACCGCTCCTGGTCGCTCACCCCGCGCCAGCTCTGCGATCTGGAGCTGCTCGTGGACGGCGCCTTTTCGCCGCTCACCGGGTTCATGACCCGCGCCGACTACGAGCGGGTGGTCGAGGACATGCGGCTTGCAAGCGGCATTCTATGGCCGATCCCGGTGGTGCTGGACGTACCCCGCGCCTTCGCCGACGAGGTGCAGATCGGCGAGCGCATCGCCCTGCGCGATCCCGAGGGGGTGATGCTTGCGGTGCTCGAGGTGGAGGACCGCTACCTTCCCGACAAGCGAAGGGAGGCCGATGCGGTCTACGGCACCCGAAGCCTCGCCCATCCCGGCGTGCGCTATGTGTTCGAGCAGGCGGGGGAGGTCTATCTGGGCGGGCGGGTGCACGCGCTCGAGCCGCCCACCCATTATGATTTCAAGATGCTGCGGGATACGCCGGCGGAACTGCGGGCGCGCTTTCGCAAGCTCGGCTGGCGCCGGGTGATCGCCTTTCAGACCCGCAATCCCATGCACCGGGCCCATTTCGAGCTCACCTTCCGCGCCGCCCAGGAGGTCGAGGCCAATCTGCTGCTGCATCCGGTGGTGGGGCTCACCCGTCCCGGCGACATCGATCACTTTACCCGGGTGCGCTGCTATGAGGCGATCCTCCGCCACTACCCCGAGCAGACCACCCTCCTCTCCCTCTTGCCGCTCGCCATGCGCATGGCGGGGCCGCGCGAGGCGGTCTGGCACGGCATCATCCGCAAGAACTACGGCTGCACCCATTTGATCGTCGGCCGCGACCACGCCGGTCCGGGCAGCGACGAGAAGGGCGATCCCTTCTACGGCCCCTACGATGCCCAGGAGCTGTTCCGGGCGTATGAGGAGGAGATCGGCGTCACCATGGTGCCCTTCCGCAACATGGTCTATGTGCCGGAGCGGGCCCAGTACGTGCCGGAGGACGAGCTTCGGGAGGGCGAGCAGGCGCTGTTCATCTCCGGCACCGAGCTGCGCCGGCGGCTGCGCGAGGGCCTCGAGATCCCCGACTGGTTCTCCTTCCCCGAGGTGATCGAGGAGCTCCGGCGGCGCTATCCGCCCCGC
>JALSGW010000185.1 GCA_026982585.1 Alphaproteobacteria bacterium
TTCCGGCCGTCGCCACCTGGGCGCTTCTGCTCGCGGCCTCGGCGTCGGCTGCGGTGGTGGCGAAATCCGGCGCCTCGCTGGCCTGTCCCGACTGGCCGTTGTGCGAGGGGCGTCTGTTTCCCGCGGCGAGCAACCCGCTCGTCCATCTGCAGCTCGGCCACCGCTGGTTGGCGGCGGCCGCGCTGTTCGCCGTGGCCGTGCTCGCGCTCAGGGCCTGGCCGGTGCCGCGCGCGCGCTGGCTCGCGCTCGTGGGCTTCGCCTTCGCCCTGGTCACCGCACTGCTCGCCGGACATGCGATCGCTTTCCTCTGGCCGGTGTGGGCCCAGGTGGTCCACCAGGCGCTCGCGGTGCTCGCCCTGTTGCACGTGTCCCTGGTGCTCGCGCGGAGCCTGCATGCCCGGGCCGGCGCGGTGGGGGAAGCGGCCGGGGTGCCGGCATGAGCTCCGCCTACCGCCGGCTCGAGGAACGGTTTCGCCGGCTGTTCGACCTCCAGGGTGCGGCGGCGGTGCTGTCCTGGGATCAGGCGGTGTGGATGCCGCCCGGCGGCGGCGAGGCGCGCGGCGCGCAGCTCGCCACCCTGGAGCGGCTGCAGCACGAGCTCCTCACCGCACCGGAGGTGGAGAGCTGGCTGGAGGAGGCCCGAAGCGAGCCGCTCGATCCCTGGCAGCGGGCCAATCTGCGCGAGATGACCCATCGCGTGCGGCGCGCGCGGGCGGTGGAGGGACGGCTGGTGGAGGCCCTGGCGCAGGCCACCACCCGCGCCGAGCTGGTCTGGCGGGAGGCGCGCGCGGCCGCCGACTTCCCGCGCCTGGCGCCTTATCTCGCGGAGGTGGTGGCCCTGGTGCGGGAGAAGGCAGAGGCGCTTGGCGAAGCCCTCGGGCTTGCCCCCTACGACGCCCTGCTCGACGGCTACGAGCATGGGCTTCGGGAGGAGGATCTGGAACGCTTGCTGGTGCCCCTCGGCGCGCTGCTGCCGGACGCGGTGGAGGATGCGCTCGGCCTTAAGCGGCCCGTTCGGCGTCCGAGCGGACCGTTTCCGGCCGCCCGCCAAAGGGAGCTCGCCCGCGCGCTCATGGAACGGCTCGGCTTCGACTTCCGCCACGGCCGCCTGGATGAGAGCGCGCATCCCTTCTGCGGCGGGGTTCCGACCGACATCCGCATCACCACCCGCTGGGACGAGGCGGATCTCACCCGCGGTCTGATGGCGGTGCTGCACGAGACCGGCCATGCGCTCTACGAGGCCGGGCTGCCCGCCGCCTGGGCCGGACAGCCGGTCGGCGAGGCGCGGGGCATGGCGGTGCACGAGAGCCAGTCGCTTTTGATCGAGATGCAATTGTGCCGGTCTGCGCCTTTCCTGCGCTTTCTGGCACCGCGGCTTGTGGAGGCGTTCGGCCGGGATCCCGCCTTCGCCCCGGACAATCTGCTCGCGCTCTACCACCGGGTGGAGCGGGGGTTCATCCGCGTGGATGCGGACGAGCTCACCTATCCGCTGCACGTGCTCTTGCGCTATCGCCTCGAACGGCAGCTCGTGCTCGGCGAGATCGCGGTCGCCGATCTGCCGGCCCTGTGGCGGGAGGGCATGCGGGAGCTGCTCGGGGTGACGCCGCCGGACGATCGCCTCGGAGTCTTGCAGGACATCCACTGGCCGCTCGGCATCTTCGGCTATTTTCCCTGCTACACCCTGGGCGCCCTGCTGGCGGCACAGCTGTTCGAGGCGCTTGGGCGGGAGGTGACGGATTTGGAAGCGCAGGTGGAGCGGGGGGAGTTCGCGGATCTCCGCTCCTGGTTGCGCGAGCGCATCCACGGCCAGGGATGCCGGTTCCTCTGGCAGGAGCTGATCGCCCGGGCGACCGGCCGGCCGCCCGAGCTCGCCCCCTTCCTGCGCCATCTCACCCGTCGCTACGGGGTGCGGCTTTCGATGGAGACGGCGGAGTGATCCGCTACCGGAGCACCCGGGGAGGCGAGCGGGGGCTCGGCTTCGAGGAGGTGTTGCTGTCCGGCCTCGCCCGGGACGGCGGTCTCTACGTGCCGGAGCGCTGGCCGCGCTGGCCGCGGCAGGAGCTGCGGGCGCTCGCCGGCCGCGACTATGCTGCCACCGCAGCCGCCCTGCTCGCGCCCTTCGCCGAAGGGTGTTTCGAGCGCGACGAGCTGTCGGCGCTGTGCCGGGAGGCCTACCGCGGCTTCGCCCATCCGGCGGTGGCGCCGCTGATCCAGATCGGTCCCGACGAGTGGCTTTTGGAGCTGTTCCACGGCCCCACCCTGGCCTTCAAGGATTTCGCCCTGCAGCTTCTGGGACGGCTGTTCGACCGGCTGCTCGCGCGCCGCGGCGAGGCGCTCACCGTGATCGGCGCCACCTCGGGCGACACCGGCTCCGCCGCCCTCAATGCGCTCGCCGGCCTTCGCCGCATCCGGGCGGTGATCCTGCACCCCCACGAGCGCATCTCGCCCCTCCAGCGCCGCCAGATGACCACGCTCGCCGCGTCCAACGTCACCAACATCGCCATCCGCGGCACCTTCGACGACTGCCAGGCGCTGGTCAAGGCGATGTTCCGGGACCAGCGGTTCCGTACCCGCCACCGGCTCGCCGCCGTCAATTCCATCAACTGGGCGCGGATCGCCGCCCAGATCCCCTACTACGTCTATGCCGCCCTGCGCCTCGGGGCGCCCGAGCGCCGGATCACCTTCGTGGTGCCCACCGGCAACTTCGGCAACATCTACGCCGCCTATGCGGCGGCGCGGATCGGCCTGCCGCTCGCGGGGCTGGTGCTCGCCACCAACGACAACGACATCCTCGCCCGCTTTTTCGCGAGCGGACGCTACGAGCGCGGAAGCGTCCGCCCGACCCTGAGCCCGAGCATGGACATCCAGGTGGCGAGCAACTTCGAGCGGTTGCTGTTCGATCTCGTGGGCCGAGACGGGCACAGGGTGGCGCGGCTGATGGAGAGCTTCGCCGCAACCGGGCGGATCGCGGTTCCGGAACGGGTGCTGGCCCGGGCCCGGGCGCACTTCGTCTCCGGCCGGGCGAGCGAGGAACGGACCCTGGATGCCATCCGCCGGCTCTATGAAGAG
>JALSGW010000186.1 GCA_026982585.1 Alphaproteobacteria bacterium
ACCCAGGAGGTCGACCTCCCTTTCGACCGGACCTTCTTCATGCCGGGCAAGGAGAGGACGGCGAGGCGCCGGGACCGCAGCACCTCTTTCCCCGGGTAGACCTCGATGCGTGGCGGGAAGGCATCTTCCAGGTGTGCTGGCGGCAGCACGGCGGCTCGGGGCTGGGGGTGAGCATGGCCGAGGTCCTGGAGATGCCGACCTGCGACCGCGACTGGTTCCTCGAGCGGATCGGGCAGCAGCGCAGCCGCGAGGCCAAGGAGATCGAGAAGGCCGGGAGAAAGCGGTGAGCTTTGAGCGGTGAGCGATGAGCAGGTCAAGCGCCACGCACAGACTTCATCAGGCCGTTGAGCATGCGGCTGGCCTCGTCCGCCTTCGCGGCGAGGGGGGCGTGCACGTCGGCTTCGAGGAAGCCGAGCCGCAGGGCAAGGTCGAGGAAGTAGCGAACTTCCGCGAGCGAACCGTAGGCGATGTTCAGGAAGTGCGCGAACTCTCCGTCGGTGTGCCGCGCCGCGCCCTCCACGATGTTCGCCGGCACAGAGACCGCAGCGCGGCGCAGCTGCGACGTCAAGCCGAACATCTCGGCCTTCGGGAAGGTCGCCGTCGCTTCGTAGACGCTCACCACGAGGTCATCGACGACGTGGAAGACCTTCAGGTTCTTGTAGTCACGCGGCATGTGGCGCTCCCGAGTCGAAGCCCGTTTGTCGCCCGTCGAGGCTCACAGCTCAAGGCTCACGGCTCACCGCTCACCGCTCACCGCTTCTGAACGCCTACGGGCTCACGGCCGACCGCGCCGCGGGCGTGACCGACAAGCTGCTGCGCATCACCCAGCTCACCAACTTCCAGACCCGCGACTTCGAGGCGGGCCTGGCCAAGGCGGCCGCGACCGGCGGGGTGTTCAACCAGAGCCTCGACGACGTGCTCATCACCATGGGCCTGCTCCGCAACCGGAACATCGACGCCTCGAGCGCGGCCACCGCCTTCCGGGAAGCGACCCGCCGGGTGGGCGCCGACCACCGGGCGCAGCAGGCGCTCCTCGGGGCGGGCGTGCAGGTCTTCGATCAGACCACCGGGCGCATGCGCTCGATGGTCGACATCATGAGCGAGTTCGCGGACGCCACGCGGGACATGAGCGAGGAGGAGCGCAACCGCCGCGTGGTGCAGGCCTTCGGCGCCCGGGGGCTCCTCGCTTTCAACGCCGTCATGAACGCGAGCTTCACGACCATGCGGGACGGCCGCGAGGTGACTCTGCGGGGCGCCGAGGCCATCGCGGCGCTGCGGCGCGAGATGGAGGGCGCCGAGGGGACCGCGCAGAGCTTCCGCGAGCAGCTCCTCGACACCTTCGAGGGGCAGAAGACGCTGCTCAAGGGGACGCTGCAGACCTTCGCGGTGGTCCTGGGCGAGCCCTTCGCGCAGGTGTTCAAGCCCATCGTCCGCCTGCTGGTGAACGTGCTCAACGCCATCCTGCGGGCCTTCCAGGCGATCCCCGCGCCCATCAAGAAGATCTTCGCCGGGCTGGTGCTCGCCGCCGGCAGCTTCCTGATGCTGGTCGGCGGCGTCATCGCGGCGAAGGCGGCCATCGCCCTGCTCGCCATCGCCTTCAAGGCGCTGGGCATCACCATCGGCGGGATCCTGGCCACGCTGCTGCCGGCGATCCTCATCGTGGCCGTGCTCGGTGCGGTGGTCGCCGGCTTCGTGGTGGCCTTCCGCCGCAACGTGGGCGGCATCGCCGACTTCGCCCGGCGCATGTGGGAGCGGGTCACGCTGTTCTTCCGGGGTCTCAAGCAGATCTTCGAGCAGGGGGGCTTCTCCGGGGCGGTGCGCGAGGAGCTGAACCGCGCCGAGAACCAGGGGCTCAAGCGCTTCCTCATCTCCGTGTTCCAGATCGTCCACCGCATCCAGCAGATCTGGGAGGGCTTCAAGGACGGCTTCACGAGCACCATCGAAGCGGCGCGGCCCGTCTTCGAGGACCTGGTGGACGCCTTCTCGGAGCTGCAGCAGGAGATCGGCGCCATCTTCGGCGAGTTCGCGGGCGGGGCGGCCTCGCTGCCGAGCTCGGAGTTCCGCAGCTTCGGCCAGGTCGTCGGCGCCGCCATCGGCTCGGTGGTCAAGTGGTTCGCCAAGCTCTGGGCGATCAGCCTCCGGGTGACCGGCGGCATCATCGCGGGCTTCCGCTCGATGATGGAGTTCATCCGGCCGGCCTTCCAGGTCGTGGCCGAGGCCATCGACCAGCTCCGCGCGGCCTGGTGTCAGCTCACGGGCACCACCAACGACTCGACCTCGGCGACCGACGAGTCCACCAGCGCGTGGCGGTCGCTGGGCGAGTTCCTGGGCCAGGTGTTCGGCGGCATCGTCACCGTGATCACCCTGGCGCTCGCCGGGCTCATCAAGGTCATCACCGCGGTCATCTGGGTGGTGGGCGTCGTCAAGGACGCCTTCATCGCGGCGGGCACCTGGATCGGAGAGACCGCCGCCAAGATCTACCTCTGGTTCACCGAGACCCTGCCCAACGCCATCTCGTCCGCGGTGAACACCGTGGTCGGCTTCTTCCGCGCCATCGGGCAGTTCTTCGTGGGGATCGGCCGGTGGTTCAAGAGCCTCTTTGGCCGCATCGCCGACGGGATCATGAGCTTCCTGCAGCCCGTGGTGGACTTCTTCCGCGGGGTGGGCCGCGCCATCAAGCGGGTGTTCGACAGCATCCGCGACTTCGTCATCCGGCTGCTGCGCCGCATCCCCGACGCGCTGCTGCCGGCGAGCCTCGAGCGGCTCAAGCGCACGCCGCTGTCCACCGAGGTGCGCAGCGAGGACGACTTCGAGGCGGTGGGCCGCACGCGGGCGACTGCGGGCCGAGCGGAGGCGGCCACCTCCTCCATGCCCGCCCGGGCCGACACCGCGGGCCGCGTGGACGAGTTCGCCCGGCTCGAGCAGAACATGCTCGCCTTCGCCAACGCCCAGGCGCAGCGGCAGGGCCAGCCGCCGCCCTTCCAGATCAACGTCCAGGTGGACGGCGAGACCGTCGCCCGCGCCACCCACAACGCCAACCGGGACACCGCCGCGA
>JALSGW010000187.1 GCA_026982585.1 Alphaproteobacteria bacterium
TACCGATCCTCGAGGACAACTACGCCTATCTGATCTTCGAACCCGGGGCGGGCCGTTGTGCGGTGGTGGACCCGGGAGCGGCCCAGCCGGTGCTCGCGCGCCTGCGGCAGCTGGGGCGGGAGCTCCACCTCATCCTGATTACCCACCACCACGCCGACCACACCGCGGGCCTCGGCCAGCTCAAGCGGGAGACCGGCGCCGAGGTGGTGCTCTCGCGGGGCGATGTGGCGCGGGTGAACGGCATCGAGGTGCCGCCGGATCGCACCGTGGCGGAGGGGGAGGAGTTCCAGCTGGGTGCCGTCCGCTGCCGGGTGCTGGAGACGCCGGGCCACACCCGAAGCCACGTGTCCTATTGGTTCCCCGAGGCGGAGGCGGTGTTCTGCGGCGACACCCTGTTCGCGCTGGGCTGCGGCCGGCTGTTCGAGGGCACGCCGGAGCAGATGTGGCAATCCCTGCTCAAGCTGCGCGCGCTCCCCGAGACCACGCGCATGTACTGCGGACACGAATACACCCTCGCCAACGCCCGTTTCGCCCTCGCCGTCGACCCGGACAACGCCGAACTCCGGGCCCGCGCCAGGGAGGTGGAGGAGCTGCGCCGGCAGGGGCGGCCCACCTTGCCCTCCACCATCGGCCTCGAACGGCGCACCAATCCCTTCTTGCGCGCCGACGATCCCGGCCTCAAGCGGGCGCTCGGCCTCGAGGGCGAGGCGGATGCGGCCGTGTTCGCGGAGCTGCGCCGGCGCAAGGATCGCTTTTGACACGCCTGCGGGAGCCGGCCCGAGACCCGGCAGCCGCCGCCGTGGGTTGGCGGCCGTGCATGCCGCGGACTACCAGCGGAAGGCGGGCATGGCGAACGCCGGTCGCACGCCGACCTCGGCCGCAAGGCGGGCGAGCGCCTGTTCCGGAGCGGCGGTGCGGAACACCTCCCGGTGCAGCCCTCCGGTCACAAGACAGGATGCGATGTCCGCCGCGGCCGCCGCCCGGATGTCGTGGGTGAGGGAGTCGCCCACCAAGACCACCTTCCCGCGCGGCAGCGGGGCCAGGGCGGCAAGACAGCTCTCCACGGCGCGCGGATCCGGCTTGCCGAAGGCGACCACCCTGCCGCCGAGACGCCGGTAGAGCTGGGCCAGGGCGCCGGGTGCCGGCAGCAGTCCCGCGGGGCTGGGCGCGAGCAGGTCGGGATTGGAGCAGATCGCCACCAGGCCGCGGCGGGCGGCGGCCTCGAGCAGGGGCCGGTAGTCCTCGACCCGGGCCTGCGGGGTGTCGATCCCGGAGATGAACAGGAAGTCGGCCTCATCGGGATCCTCGACGATGTGGAGGTCGAGACCCTCCACCACCGACCGGTCGCCCTCGCGCATGATCAGAAGACAGCGCCGCCCGCAGCCGTGCAGCTCGGCGATGCGCCCCTCCTTGAGCGCGCGCCAGGCGAGCTCGCCCGAGGTGACGATGGCATCGAAGCCCTTGGGATCGATGCCGAGGGCGGCGAGCGTCTGTTCGGCCCGGGCGCGCCGGCGGGCCGAGTTGGAGAGGACGACAAGCCGTTTGCCGTGCCGGCGCAGCGCTTCGAGGGCCTCGCGCACGCCCGGATAGGCGCGCACCCCGTCGTGCAGCACACCCCACTGGTCGAGGATGAAACCGTCGAAACGCCGCGCGAGCTCCGCTATGCCCCCAAGCCAGCGGGTGGCGGCAGCGCTTCCGGTCCCTTCTTTGCGCGCCATCGCGGTTCGTCGCGGCGCCACCCGGCGACCGCGCTCAGCCCTGGCGTGCCTTGAAGCGGGGGTTGCGCTTGTTGATCACATACACCCGCCCGCGGCGGCGGACGATCCGGCAGTATTTGTCCCTGCGTTTGAGGGTCTTGAGGGAGTTGGTGATCTTCATGGGCGATCCGCGTTGGTGGTCTCAGCCCCGCCGGCGGAACTTCTCGAAGCGTCGGTTGAACTTCTCCACCTGGCCGCGCTGGATCACCTGGATCTGGCCGCCGGTCCAGGCGGGGTGGGTCTTGGGATCGACATCCAGGCGCAGCTCCGCACCCGGGCGGCCCCAGGTGGAGCGGGTCTCGAAACGGGTGCCGTCGGTCATGACCACCGTGATGGGGTGGTAGTCGGGATGGATGCCGTCCTTCACCGCCGCTTTCCTCCGCATCCGGCCGGGGCTATATAGCGGCCGCCTCTCGCCGCCTCAAGGGGCGCGCGTTCCAAGCGCTGGAGTCCTTATGGAGAGCGCCTCGCATCTGATGTCCGCGGCCGCCGCCCGGCGCGGGACGAGCCGGGATCTTCGCCACCTGCGCCGTCTTGCGGGCTATCTGCGGCCGTACCGGATGCGGGCGTTGGGGGCGGTGGTGGCGCTGGTGCTCGCCGCCGCGGCGGTGCTCTCGCTCGGGGTGGGGCTGCGGTTTCTGATCGACGGCGGTTTCGTGGAGGACCGGGCGGATGCCCTCGACCACGCCCTGCAGGCGGTGCTGGCGGTGGTGCTGGTGTTGGCGGTGGCCACCTTCTTCCGCGCCTATCTGGTGCATTGGCTGGCCGAACGGCTGGTGGCCGACCTAAGGCGCCAGGTCTATGCGCACGTGCTGCGGCTTTCCCCGGGCTTTTTCGAGACCCGGCGCACCGGCGAGATCGTCTCCCGGATCACCACCGACACCACCGTGATCCAGGCGGTGATCGCCCTCGGCATCACCCAGGCGCTGCGCAACCTGCTGCTGCTCCTGGGCGGCTTCGCGTTGCTGCTGGTGACCAACCCCCGGCTCACCGCGCTGGTGCTCCTCGGGGTGCCGCTCGTGATCGCCCCCATCATCCTGTTCGGACGGCTGGTGCGCCGGCTCTCGCGCCTGGCCCAGGACCGGGTGGCGGCGTTGGGTGCCCAGGTGGAAGAGACCCTGAATGCCATCCGCACGGTCCAGGCCTTCACCCAGGAGGGGCGGGAGGCGGACCGGTTCGCTCAGCGCAGCGAGGCGGCCTTCGCCGCAGCGGCGCGGCGCTCGCGCGCCCGGGCGCTGTTGGCGGCGGTGGTGATCACCGTGGTCTTCGGCGCCATCGGCGTGGTGTTGTGGATCGGC
>JALSGW010000188.1 GCA_026982585.1 Alphaproteobacteria bacterium
ATTGTAGCCGGTCTCGCCGCGCGCGGCATAGGCGAGCGCCTCGAGCAGATGATCGAAACCATGGACGCGAAACGCCAACCGGCTGTTGGTGCTCGGCGTGGGCCGCTGCATGCCCCTGCTCTCTCCCGTCTCTCGCCGCAAGCGCCCCGCAGCCCTTGCGCCCCCCTGGGTTGCTCGCCGCGGCGCCACCGCGCCTCCTCCCCCCAAGCGGAGCTGCACGCACAACCGTCCGACAACAGCAACGGACGGCACCCCGTCCGGGACAAACGGGGCGACGGCAGGTTAGTCCTCCAGGCCCCGACAGGCTACTCACGATCGGTTACGGAATGTTACACCCGAATGGTGATGTCCCGTCTCAACTGTGGGTCATAACGTCATGGTCTTCCATACGATCATAAGGTGTTGGCGCCGCTGCCGCGACTCCGCAGCGGACCAGGCCTGTCGGCGCCCGTGGGGGAGCGGTTGGGCGCCGGCGATGCTGGGCCTGAGCCTGGTGGCGAGCCCGGCTGTGGCGGCGCCGGTCACCCTCGAGGGGCTGACCTTCAGCGACGAGGAGGGCGGGTTCGTCATCCTCGAGGGACGCGGCCGCGGCACGCCCGAGGATCCCTTCGTGCTGGTGGAGGAGATCTACGCCGAGGAGCGGCCTGCGGTGTTGACCGTGCGCGGATTGCGGCGCGGCTTCGGCAACCGGGCGGGCGGCGATGCGGCGGTGGGATTCGTGCTGGTCAAGATCGTGCGCAACAGGACGAGCCGGGTGTGGACCAGCTTCGAGATGGAGCTCCGCGAGATCAAAAGCCGCCCGAGCCCGCTCGAGGACGGCCTCTCCTTCGCCCAGGCGGCCGGCCCGGCCCGGCTGTACCGGGCGGACCGGTTCCGCGAGGCCTGGCAGACCGACGAACCCCTGGATGCGGTGACCTTCTACGGCGGCGAGGTGGCCCCGGGCGACAGCGTCACCTTCCGGGTGGTGATCACCGACTATTCCCCCGCCTGGCAGTTCTACCTCATCCAGAGGCGGTTCGTGCCGCTCGCGGGGACCGAGCAGCGCGCACCCCGGCTGGCGCGATCCCAGCTAGGAGCGCCCTCCGGCCGCGGCCGGCGTGCCGATCAGCCGGCGGAGCCCCTCATACAACCAGCGCCCGCGCTCATTGACGGCATAGAAGGCCAGATAATGGTCGATGCTTTCATAGGCCACCGGCCGGTCGGAGAGATTGTCCAGCACCCAACGCCGTCCGTCGTCCTCCACCACCAGAACCGCATGGGCGATACCCCGACGCTGGTCCTCCACCACCAGCACCCGCAACCGCTCCGGGGCGAAGCCCAACAGCCGCAGGGAGACGTATTTGAAGATCGCGAAATCCTCGCAGTCCCCGGAGCGGGCCAGGAACTCGAGGGGTGAGGCCCAGTAGTCGCTGCGCCCATAGAGCTCGGCGTCGGTCCGATACGGATTGCGGTTCGCAAACCGGTTGACCGCAAGCAGCTGCTCCGGCTCGGGCGCAGCGCGGACCGCCAGCAACAGCTCGCGCCAGGCACGGGCCGCTTCGCCGGGGCAGGCCTCGGCGTCCTCGAGGCAGCGTTCGTAGACCGCCCGCTCCTCGGCGATGCGCCGCAGCACCCGGCGCCATTTGGGAAGAGCCCGGAAGGTCTGTTCCCACACCGCAGGATCCCCGAACCGGGGCACCGTCACTGCGGCCTCCCCGATCCACGGCCAAGCGAGGGCCAGAGCGAGGACGAGGCCCCCCACGCGTGATCCCTTCATGGCGTTTCGCTCCCCTGTTCTCGACCGGGAAGGCATTCCTTCCCCGGCAGGGGGAGCATGCGGCCGGGCTGGTGAACGGCGGGTTTACGGCACGCCGTCGGCGGCGGGACACAATACCGGAGTGCGCAGGATCAGGCGCCAGCCTCCCGGGCCAAACGGCGGAATCCCTGTTCGAGGTCGGCGATCAGATCGTCCGGGTCCTCGAGACCGATGTGCAGCCGTATGAGCGGTCCCGGCTCGCGCCAGGGCACCGCGCTGCGCAGCCGCTCCGGCCGGGCGAGCAGCACCAGGCTCTCATAGCCGCCCCAGCTCGCGCCGATGCCGAACAGTTCGAGCCCCTCGAGCATGGCGCACACCGCGCGGTGCGGATAGGGTCGGAGCAGCACCGAGAAGAGGCCGGACGCCCCCCGGAAATCGCGCCGCCACAGCGCGTGGTCGGGATGGTCGGGCAGGGCCGGATGATACACCCGCACCACCTCGGGCCGCCCGCGCAGCCACTCGGCCACCTTGAGCGCGCTCCTCTGGTGGCGTTCCAGGCGCACCGCGAGGGTGCGCAGGCCCCTGAGCGCGAGCCAGCAGTCCTCGGGCGAAGGCGGCGCGCCGAATTCATAGAGACGCGCCCGCAGCCGATCGTGGATCTCGCGCGTGGCGGTGACCGCCCCCATCACCAGATCGGAGTGACCGCCGATGTACTTGGTCACCGCCTGGATGGCGACATCCACCCCGAGCTCGAGGGGCTTGAGGTAGAGGGGCGTGGCCCAGGTGCTGTCGATCACCGTCAGCACGCCGCGCTTGCGGCAGCACGCGACGATGGCCGGCAGGTCCTGGAGCTCGAAGGTGAGCGAGCCCGGCGATTCGAGAAACACGAGCCGGGTGTTGGGACGCAACAGTTGCGCGATGTCGGCGCCGATCCTGGGGTCGAAATAGCCGGTCTCGACCCCGAACCGGGCCAGGGTGCGCTCGCAGAACAGGCGCGTGGGACCGTAGACGCAGTCCACCACCAGCACATGATCCCCGGCCTCGGTCAGCGCCGCCAGGGTGAGATTGCAGGCGGCCTTGCCGGAAGCGGTGACCATGGTGCGATGGCCGCCCTCGAGCCGCGCGATCGCCTCCTCGAGGGCGAAGGTGGTGGGGGTGCCGGCCCGGCCGTAGGTCACACCGTGATTGGTGCGCGCGCTTTCATAGGCGTCGACGGTGGGAAACAACACCGTCGACGCGCGGTAGACCGGCGGGTTGACGATACCGTAATGACGCCGCGAATCGCGGCCGAGATGGGCAAGAAGCGTGCTGTC
>JALSGW010000189.1 GCA_026982585.1 Alphaproteobacteria bacterium
CCGGTCGACGTCGATGGAGGCGTTGATGCGGGTCATGAGCGGCGCCGGGTCGGCGTCGAAATGCCCGCCCCACAGCTCCCGCGCCTTGCGCCCCGTCATCAAGGCCCCTCCTCCCGCCATGCGCCCGGTCCCGCGCCGCCATCTGGCACGGCCGCACCGCCCGGGCAAGCCTCCGCCGTGCGGCCCCACGGTTTCGTACCCGGATGCCGCAGGGGCTGGCGCCGGCCGGACCCCTCTGCCATCTGCGGGGGCGGTCGGCAGCGAGTGCTGCAGCGGAGAAGGCCGCCATGACCGTGCTGATCACCGGTGTCGCCGGCTTCATCGGCATGCACGTCGCCCGGGCGCTGCTCGCCCGCGGCGAGGAGGTGCTCGGGGTGGACAACCTCAACCCCTACTACGACCCCGCCCTCAAGCGGGCCCGGCTCGATCAGCTCCAGGCCTTTTCCGGCTTCCGCTTCAAGAAGGCGGACATCGCCGACTTCGCGGGCCTTCGGGCGGCGGTCGAGGAGGACGCCGGGCGCATCGACCGTGTCCTCCATCTCGCCGCCCAAGCCGGCGTCCGCTATTCGCTGGAGCAGCCGTTCGCCTATGTGCAGAGCAATCTGGTCGGCCACATGGCGGTGCTCGAGCTGTGCCGCCACCACCTGCCCCGGCTGCGCCATCTGGTCTATGCCAGCTCGAGCTCGGTCTACGGGGCCAACCGCAAGGTGCCCTTTTCCGAGACCGACCGGGTGGACGATCCGGTCTCCCTCTACGCCGCCACCAAACGCGCGGACGAGCTGCTCAGCGAGAGCTACGCGCGGCTCTACCGCCTGCCCCAGACGGGATTGCGCTTTTTCACCGTCTACGGACCCTGGGGGCGGCCGGACATGGCCTACTACCGCTTCGCGCTCGCGATCACCCAGGGCCGGCCGCTGTTGCTCTTCAACCGGGGGCGCATGCGCCGCGACTTCACCTACATCGACGACGTGGTGGCGGGTGTGCTGGCGGCCCTCGAGCACAGCCCCGCGCGGGAGGACGGGGTGCCGCACGAGCTCTTCAACCTCGGCCACCATCGTCCCGAGGAACTCACCCGCCTCGTGGAGCTTCTGGAGAGGCTTCTGGGCCGCAAGGCCGAGCGCCGGCTTGCTCCCATGGAGCCCGGCGATGTGGTGGAGACCTTCGCCGACATCGAGCGGGCACGCCGGCATCTCGCCTTTGAACCGAAGGTGCCGCTCGAGGACGGCCTCGCCCGCTTCGTCGCCTGGTTCCGGCAATACCACGGATGACGGAGACCGTTCCGACCGAGAGAGGAAGGCGTCCCTAGGCGCCCTGGGGGGTTGCGGGAATCACATCCCCCATCAGCCGCCGCAGGTGATCGCGGCCGAGCGGGGTGACCCGGTAGTGGCCCTTGTGGACCCGAAACACCCGTTTGGCGTCGATGGATTGGCGCACGCACTGGGAGGGGTTGCCGATCTTGAAGCCCAGGTCGACGAGCCGGCGGTTCGCCTCGCCGGTGGTGAACAACCGGTCGGGGCTGTTCTCCTGCACCCAGAACCCCGCCGCCAGCATGCGGTCCACCTCGGTGGCGGAGGTGGGCAGCCGCTGCATGTACTCGCCGAAGCTGCCGAGCGTTCCTTGGGCGGCCGGGCTGATGGCGGCGGCCGGGGCCGGCTGCGGTGCGCCGGCCGCCTCCCGCACCAGCCGCATGAGCTCGGCGATGTCCGCGGCGAAGGTCCTAAGCAGCTCGCCGTCGCCCTCGATCTCCACCTCGCGGGTGGAGAGATTGATGCGCACCCGCATGCGGTCCGCCACCGTCTCGCTCCTCCATGGTTGCCGGGACGGGATCCCGGCCGCGCCGGCGCCCATGTAGGGCGCTGACCCATGCGGATCAATCCGGATCAGTCTTCTCCACCAAAAGCCGCGCCAGGGCCTGCCGGATGCGCGGCGGGATGGGGTGCGGACGGCCTCCTTCGCGGGCCACGAACACGTGCACGAACCAGCCCTCGGCCGCCGCCTCGGGCCGATCCCCGGTGAAGATGGCGACCTCGTAGCGGACGCTCGTACGGCCGATGTGGGCCACCCGCAGCCCCGCCTCGAGGGGTTCGGGAAAGGCGACCGGACGCCGGTAACGGCAGCCGCTTTCCACGCACAGGCCCACCACCTGGTCCCGCACCGGATCCAGCCCGCCGGCTTCGATCAGGTAGGCGTTGATGACGGTGTCGAAATAACTGTAGTAGACCACGTTGTTGACGTGGCCGTAGACGTCGTTGTCCATCCAGCGGGTGTCGATGCGCCGGATGTGGGGAAACGCCTCCCGCCGGGCGGGAGGAGGACGGTCGGTCATGGCGCGTCTCCGCTTTGGATGCGCCGTTCGATGAGGGCGAAGAGGGGTCTGAGAGCGCTCGCCTCGCCGCCCTGGGGGCGGCCCGGGCGATCCTCGTCGTTCCAGGCGTAGATGTCCAGGTGCAGCCAGGAGCGGGTGTGTTCCACGAACCGCGCGAGGAACAGGGCCGCGGTGATGGCCCCGGCGGTGGGGCGCTGGCTCACGTTGTTGAGATCCGCGATGCGGCTCTCGAGATAGCGGCCATAAGGATCGAACAGCGGCAGCCGCCAGAGCGGTTCCTCCTCCTCGCGCCCGAGCATAAGCAGCTCCTCGGCCAGAGCATCGTCGGGAGTGAAGAGCGCCGGAAGCTCCGGTCCCAGCGCCACCCGGGCGGCGCCGGTGAGGGTGGCGAGGTTGACGAGGAGATCCGGCCGTTCCTCGTCCGCCGCCGCGAGCGCGTCCGCGAGCACGAGACGCCCCTCGGCGTCGGTGTCGCCGATCTCCACCTCGAGCCCCTTGCGGGTCGACACCACGTCGCCGGGCCGGAAGGCGTCGCCGGCGATGGCGTTGTCCACCGCCGGCACCAGAAGCCGCAGCCGCACCGGCCAGTCCATCGCCATCACCGCCCGGGCGAGCGCCATCGCCACCGCCGCCCCGCCCATGTCCTTCTTCATGAGGGCCATGGCGCTGCGGGGCTTGATGTCGAGACCGCC
>JALSGW010000190.1 GCA_026982585.1 Alphaproteobacteria bacterium
AGCGCTCGCCCGCAGGCTGGTGCGGGGGGAGCTCGCGCCG
The DNA here is from genome assembly GCA_026982585.1 of Alphaproteobacteria bacterium. GTDB lineage: Bacteria > Pseudomonadota > Alphaproteobacteria > Geminicoccales > Geminicoccaceae > HRBIN39. The sequence goes on from JALSGW010000190.1 coordinate 41, forward strand.
CCCCCGCAATGGGCCCGCACCCTCCGGGTGCTGAGGTGGATCCGCGAGGTGCTGGCCCCGCGCCTCGATGCCTGCGGGCCGCGGGAGCTGGAGATGCTGCTGCGGGGACTGGACGGCCGCTTCGTGCCGCCGGGGCCGAGCGGGGCGCCGAGCCGCGGCCGGCCCGAGGTGCTGCCCACCGGCCGCAACTTCTACTCGGTGGACACCCGCAGGGTGCCCACGCCGACGGCCTTTCGCCTCGGCTGGGAGGCGGCGGCGCGGGTGATGGAGGCGTATCTCCAGGAGCACGGCGAGTGGCCCCGCTGCATCGCCCTCTCCGCCTGGGGTACGGCCAACATGCGCACCGCCGGCGAGGATCTCGCCCAGGCCCTGGCCCTGCTCGGCTGCCGGCCGGTATGGGAGCCGGAAAGCCAGCGGGTGGTGGGGGTGGAGGTGGTGCCCGCCTCGGTGCTGGGCCGCCCGCGGGTGGATGTGGTGCTGCGGGTCTCGGGCTTCTTCCGCGACGCCTTCCCCGCGCAGATGGAGCTGTTCGACGATGCGGTGCGGGCGGTGGCGGCCTTGGAGGAACCCGAGGAGGTCAATCCCCTGGCGGCGGCCGCGAGGCGGGAGGCGGAGCGGCTCGCGGCGGGCGGGCTCGCCCCGGAGCGGGCCCGGCGGCTCGCCACCCTGCGGCTCTTCGGATCCATGCCGGGCGCTTATGGGGCGGGGCTGCAGGCGCTGATCGACAGCGGCGCATGGGAGAGCGAAGCGGAGCTCGCCGACGCCTATCTGGCCTGGGGCGGATACGCATACGGCCGCGGTCTCGATGGAGAGCCCGCCCGCGCCCGCCTCGAAGAGAGGCTCAAGGAGGTGGAGCTGGTGCTCCACAATCAGGACAACCGCGAACACGATCTCCTCGATTCCGACGACTACTACCAGTTCCTGGGCGGGCTCACGGTGGCCGTGCGGCATCTCGGGGAACGGCAGCCCGCGGTGTTTTTCGGCGACCACAGCCGGCCGGAGCAGCCCCGGGTGCGGCGTCTCGTCGAAGAGATCGGCCGGGTGGTGCGGGGGCGCGCCGCCAATCCCAAGTGGATCCGGGGCATGATGCGGCACGGCTACAAGGGCGCCTTCGAGATCGCGGCCACCGTCGACTATCTGTTCGCCTTCGCCGCCACCACCCGCATGGTCGCCGACCACCATTTCGAGGCCCTGTTTTCGGCCTATCTCGAGGACGAGGAGGTGCGGGCCTTCCTGGCCGACGCCAACCCTTACGCGCTTTGCGACATCATCGACCGGTTCGGGGAAGCGATCCGGCGCGGTCTCTGGCAGCCGCGGGGCAACCGCACCCATCTGCTGCTCGAGGAGTTCCGGGCGGAGGCCGGGAGACTACGCCGGAGCAAGCGGCCAGAGCAGCAGCCCGAAGGCGACGGCGGCCAGCACAAGGGCCTTTAGGGGCGTCTCCGCAAGCCGGTTTCCGGCAGCCGCCACCAGCGCCAGGCTGAGCGCGATCTTGAAGAAGCCCAACAGCGCCCAGAGCGGCTCTCCGAGGGGCGCGAGCAGGGCCGGCTCCACCACGAAGCCGATCGGCACCAGATACAGCCCCACCCCGAGCAACAGGGCATAGAGGGCGGTCTCGAGCCAGCGGGCCTCGGCCATGCCGGCTGCGATGAACACGGTGCCGCACACCGGCGGGGTGATGGTGGACAAGAGCGCATACCAGAAGACGAAGAAATGGGCGAGCAGCGGCGGCAGGCCCAGTTCCTGGAGGGCCGGCCCGGCTACCGAGACGGCGATCACATAGGCGGCGGTGGTCGGCACCTCCATGCCCAGCACCAGACAGGCGAGCGCGGTGAGGGCCAGGGCGGGGGCGAGGCTGCCGCCGGAAAGATCGAGGATGGCCGCGGTCAGCTTCACTCCGAGGCCGGTCAGGTTGAGCACGCCGATGACGATGCCGGCGCAGATGATCACCGCGCCGATGGTGGCCATCTGCCTCGATGCCGCCACCAGGGCCGCGCCCAGGCGATGGAGGAAGGGGCGGAGCGCAGGCCTCAGCCCGCGGTCCAGCAAGAGCAGGGCGAGCGCGAGCAACGCCGTCCAGGCGGCGGCGCGCTGGGGCGTGTAGCCGCGGGCGAGCAACAGCCACAGCAGCAGCGCGGCCGGCACGAGAAAGAAGGGCAGGGTGCGGGCGAGGTGCGGTAAGGGCGGCAGCGCCTCGCGCTCGACCGGTTTGAGCCCGAGCCTGCGGGCGGCGCCGTCGATGGCGAGCCAGCAGGCGAGGAAGAACAACAGCGCCGGAAGCAGCGCCGCCTCCATGATGCGGGCATAAGGCTCGCGCAGCAGCTCCACCATCACGAACGCCCCGGCCCCCATGAGCGGCGGCATGATCTGGCCGCCGGTGGAGGCCACCGCCTCCACCGCCGCGGCAAGCGGCGGCGGATAGCCGAGCCGGCGCATCATCGGCAGGGTCACGGCACCGGTGGAAGCGACGTTGGCGCTGGCCGAACCCGACAACGATCCGAACAGGGCCGAGGCCACCACCGCCACCTTGGCCGCCCCACCCCTGAGCCGCCCGGCAAGCCGAAGCGCCAGCCCCATGAACCCCTCGCCCGCCTCGCCGGCCGCGAGCAGCGCACCGAGGATCACGAACACCGCCACGATGTTGGCGGAGATGCCGGTGAGGGGCCCCCAAAGCCCGCTCTCGGCGATGGTGAGGTTGCCGAGCAGGCTTGCGAGCGGCAGGCCGGGATGGCCGAAGGCGCCGGGGATCGCCCAGCCGAACAGACCATAGGCGAGCGCCAGCACCGCAACCAGCGGCAGCGCCCAGCGCACCGCCCGCCGCGCCGCCTCCAGCACACAGAGGATGAGCACGGCCGCCACCGCATATTGGAGCCACCCCTCGAGGATGCCGTACTGCTCGTCCAGCCGCTCCCGGCTCCAGACCACATACAGGCTCGCGGCGAGCCCGAGGCCGCCCACCACCC
>JALSGW010000191.1 GCA_026982585.1 Alphaproteobacteria bacterium
ATCAGTAGAAATAGCATGGCGAAGCACGCCCGATGCGCACGACATGCCGTCGCCGCGTGGGGTGCCGCGGCGATTGACAGAGCGCAGGCGGCCGGTAGTTGTGCGGCGCCGGGAGCTCGGGAGGGCGGCGGTGGAATCCTGGCGTTCCTCACCCTGGGTGTTCTGGACCTTCCTGCTGCCGGGCACCCTGTGGCTGGTCCTGTTCTTCCTGGTACCGCTCGGATTCGTGTGGGTGCTCGCCTTCGGCGAGCGGGTGGGGCCGGTCGAGATCCAGATCACCTGGACCCTCGACAACTACCGCCAGGCCCTCGAGCCGATCTACCTGGGGTTGTTCTGGAAATCGTTTTGGATCGCCGCGCTCGCCACCGCCATCTGTCTTTTGGTCGCCTTTCCGGTGGCGCTCGCCGTGAGCTTCGCCGAGGAGCGGATCAAGCCCCTGTTGTTGATGCTCGTGATCCTGCCCTTTTGGACCAATCTGTTGATCCGCACCTACGCGATGATCGCGGTGCTGCGCACGCGCGGTTATGTGAACTTCGGTCTCGAATATCTGTGGACGGCGGCGAAGGCCCTGCTCACGCCGCTCGGGCTCGGCGATCTCTTGGGCGAGCGTTTCGTTCCCCTCGAGCTTCTCTACAACAACACCGCCGTGGTCTTCGGCATCGTCTATGTGTATCTGCCCTTCATGGTGCTGCCGCTTTATGCCACCCTCGAGCGGCTGGACCGCAGCTATCTCGAGGCGAGCCTCGATCTCGGCGCCTCCCAGCTCGCCACCTTCTTCCGGATCACGGTGCCGCTCGCCTGGCCCGGCATTCTCTCCGGCATCATCCTGGTCTTCATCCCGGCGCTCGGCACCTTCCTCATCTCCGATCTCCTCGGCGGCCCGGACAGCCAGCTGATCGGCAACGTCATCGAGCGCCAGTTCAAGGCCGCCAACAACCTGCCCCTGGGCTCGGCGCTCTCCTTCCTGCTCCTCTATGTCACCTTCGCGGTGCTGGCGGCGCGGGCCTGGTACGTGGGCCGGCGGAGGCTCGGGGATGTTTAGGCGGCGGTATGATCCGCTGGATTATGCACGGCGGCCGTGGCTGCGGCTGTGGCTGGCCCTCACCTTCCTGTTCCTCTATGCGCCCATCGTCATCCTGGTGGTGTTCAGCTTCAACGACAGCCGCCGCAACATCGTCTGGCGCGGCTTCACCACCGAATACTACCTCAAGGCGCTCACCAACGAGGGGTTGATCGAGGCCTTCGTCAACAGCCTGGTGATCGCCCTCGTCTCCACGGCGGTGAGCACGGTGCTCGGCGCCGGCCTCGCCCTCGCCCTGTGGCGCTTTCGCTTCCGGGGCAAGGCGCTGCTCGAGGGGGCGCAGGCCTTGCCCATCGTCATCCCCGAGATCTGCATGGGGGTGGCGCTGCTGGTGTTCTTCACCGCCATCGGCCTCATGGGCGGGCTGCCCTGGCCCTTGGGGCTGGTGCCGGTGATCATCGGTCACATCGCCTTCAGCTTTCCCTTCGTGTCGGTGGTGGTGCGCGCGCGGCTGGCTGGTTTCGACCGGGCGCTCGAGGAAGCGTCGCGCGATCTCGGCGCCAGCGAGTGGCAGACCTTCCGCTATGTGCTGCTCCCCTACATGCGTCCGGGGTTGATCGCCGGCGCCCTGTTGGCCATGACCCTGTCGCTGGATGATTTCGTCATCACCTTCTTCACGAGCGGCCCGGAGACGGTGACCTTTCCGGTCAAGGTCTATTCCATGGTCCGCTTCGGCGCCACGCCCGAGGTCAACGCCGCCTCGACGGTGCTCATCCTCCTCACCCTGGTGCTGACGGTGGTGGCGATGCGGTTTCAGCGCAGGGGACAGGAACGAGGCGGGTTCGGGCGATGAGCGGACGCGTGCGGCTCGAGGGCGTGAGCAAGCGCTTCGCCCAGGTGACGGCGGTGGAGGCGGTCAGCCTGGAGGTGGCGGAGGGCGCCTTTTTCGCCCTCCTCGGCCCCTCGGGCTGCGGCAAGACCACCCTCTTGCGCATGATCGCCGGCTTCGAGCGGCCCACTTCCGGTCGCATCTGGATCGACGGCGAGGACGTCACCGAACTGCCGCCCAACCGCCGGCCGGTGAACATGGTGTTCCAGTCCTACGCCGTCTTCCCGCACATGACGGTGTGGAAGAACGTCGCCTACGGGCTCGAGGTGGTCGGCACGCCCCGCGCCGAGGTGCGGAGGCGGGTGGAGGAGGCGCTCGCCATGGTGCGGCTCGAGGGGCTCGCCGAACGCAAGCCCCATCAGCTCTCGGGCGGGCAGAAGCAGCGGGTGGCGCTCGCCCGCGCCCTGGTCAAGCGGCCCCGGCTCTTGCTCCTGGACGAGCCCCTCTCGGCGCTCGACCGCAAGCTGCGCGAGGAGATGCGCCTCGAGCTCGTGCGCCTGCAGCACGAGGTGGGGATCACCTTCATCCTGGTCACCCACGACCAGGAGGAGGCGCTGTCGACGGCCACCCAGATCGCGGTGATGCGCGAGGGCCGCATCCTCCAGGTGGCCGATCCCCGCACCCTCTACGAACGGCCGAGCTGCCGCTTCGTCGCCGATTTCATCGGCACCACCAACCTGCTCTCCGCCCGGCTGGTGGAGACCCCGGAGGGGCCCCGCCTAGAGGTGGAGGGATTCGGCGAAGCACCGCCGCCCGGCGATCCGCCCGCCACGGCGCGCTTCCATCTCGCCATCCGGCCCGAGCAGATGCGGCTCGCGCAAAAGCCGCCCTGCGCGGAGGAGCAGGGCCTCTGGTGCCGGGGCCGGATCGCCCAGCTCGCCTATCTCGGCCACAGTCTGCGCCTGTTCGTGGACATCGAGGGCATGCGGCTTGTGGTGGCGGTGCACCGTCGGCCGCAGGGTGGGGATGGGGTGCTGCGACAGGGTGCATGGGTGTGGATCGGCTTCGACCCCAGGGATGCCGTGCCGCTCTCCGAGTGAGGGCAAGCTCAGGGCGGCCTCCCTGCTCGGACACC
>JALSGW010000192.1 GCA_026982585.1 Alphaproteobacteria bacterium
ATATTCGGCCCGCTGGAAGCCGGGCGGCAGTTTCTCGCGGATGGTCTGTTCGATCACCCGCTGGCCCGCGAAGCCGATGAGCGCCCCGGGCTCGGCGATGTGCACGTCGCCGAGCATGGCGAAGGAGGCGGTGACCCCGCCGGTGGTGGGATCGGTGAGGATCACCACATAGGGCAGCCCCGCCCGCTTGACCTCCTTCACCGCGATGGTGGTGCGGGCCATCTGCATGAGGGCGATCGCGCCCTCCTGCATGCGGGCGCCGCCGGAGGCGGTCACCACCACGAGCGGCGCCCGCCGTCTCACCGCCTCCTGGGCCGCCATCACCAGCCCCTCGCCCACCGCCGCCCCCATGGAGCCGCCCATGAAGGCGAAGTCCATGGCCGCGACCACCGTCTCCACCGATCCGATCGACCCCACCGCCACCTGCAAGGCCTCCTTGGCGCCGGTGCGCGCCCGCGCCTCCTTGAGGCGGTCCGTATAACGCTTGAGATCGCGAAAGCGCAGCGGATCGGTGGGCACCTCGGGCAGCGGCAGGAGCTCGTAGGGCCGTCCCGCGAACAGCTGGCGGAAGCGAAAACCGGGCCCGACCCGGAGGTGATGGTCGCAATGGGGACAGACGTGCTGATTGGCCTCGAGGTCGCGGTGGAAGATCATGCGCTCGCAGGCGGGACATTGCCGCCACAGGTTCTCCGGCACCTCCGCCCGCCTGCGCTCCACCAGCGCCCGGATCTTGGGCCGCACGTAGTTGGTCAGCCAGTTCACCGTCTCGCCACTCCTTCCAGCGCCTCGCGAAGGGCGCGCACCTTGGCGCCCACCGCGGGGATCAGTTCCTTGTGGTCGGCGTCCGCCGAGACGTGCTCCTCCACCACCGCCACCAGCGCCGAGCCCACCACCACCGCGTCGGCATGGGCGGCGATCGCGCGCGCCTGTTGGGGCTCGCGGATGCCGAAACCGACCGCCACCGGAAGCCGGGTATGGCGGCGCAGGCGCGCCACCGCCGCCGCCACCTCTTCCTGGACCGGTCGCCCCACGCCGGTGATGCCGGTGAGCGACACATAATAGACGAAGCCGGCGCTCCTTTGCAGCATGGCCGCAAGCCGTTCCTCCCCGGTGGTGGGAGCGACGAGGCGGATGAAGGCCAGCTCCCGCTCAAGCGCCGGCAGGCACAGTTCCTCGTCCTCCTCGGGCGGCACGTCCACCACGATCAGCCCGTCCACCCCCACCTCCCGGGCGCGCTCGAGAAAGCGCAGCCGGCCGTAGGCGAGGATCGGGTTGTAGTAGCCCATGAGCACGATCGGGGTGCTTCGGTCCACCCGCCGGAACGCCTCCACCGCCTCGAGCAGGTCGGCGAGCCGCACCCCGGCCCCCAGGGCGCGCAGATTGCCCTTCTGGATCACCGGACCGTCCGCCATCGGGTCGGAGAAGGGCATGCCGATCTCCACCACGTCGGCACCGGCCGCCACCACTTCCTCCAAGAGCCCGGCGAAGGTGACGGGATCCGGATCGCCGCCCACCAGGAAACAGACGAGGCCGCTCCGTCCCTGCTCCCGGAGCGCGGCGAACCGCTCCGCGATGCGATCCCTCACAGCTCCACCCCCATCGCCTCGGCCACGGTGAAGATGTCCTTGTCGCCGCGGCCGCACAGATTGACCACCACCACCGCGTCCCGGGGCAGCTCAGGGGCCAGTTTCACCACCTGCGCAAGGGCGTGCGCCGGCTCCAAGGCCGGCAGGATGCCCTCGAGGCGCGCGCACAGGGCGAAGGCCTCCAGCGCCTCTTGGTCGCTCACCGCCGCCACCTCGATGCGGCCGATGTCCTTGAGCCAGGCGTGCTCCGGTCCCACCCCCGGATAGTCGAGACCGGCGGAGATGGAGTGCGGCTCCACCACCTGTCCGTCCTCGTCCTGCAGCAGATAGGAGCGGGAGCCGTGCAGCACCCCGGGGCGACCGGCGCTGAGCGCGGCGGCGTGGCGTCCGGTGGCGATTCCCTCCCCGGCCGCCTCCACCGCCACCAGGCGCACCTCCGGGTCGTCCAGGAAGGGATGGAACAGGCCCATGGCGTTCGATCCGCCGCCCACACAGGCCACCAGCACGTCCGGAAGCCGCCCCTCCCGCTCCAGCACCTGGGCCCGGGTCTCGTGGCCGATCACCGCCTGGAAATCCCGCACCATCATGGGATAGGGGTGCGGCCCCGCCACCGAGCCGATCAGATAGAAGGTGGTGCGCACGTTTGTCACCCAGTCCCGCAGCGCCTCGTTCATGGCGTCCTTGAGCGTGCGGGCCCCGGAGCGCACCGGGACCACCTCCGCGCCCAACAGCCGCATGCGGAAGACGTTGGGCTTCTGGCGCTCGATGTCCCGCTCGCCCATGTAGATGACGCAGGCAAGCCCGAGCCGGGCCGCCACCGTGGCGGTGGCCACCCCGTGCTGCCCGGCCCCGGTCTCGGCGATGATGCGGCTTTTGCCCATGCGCCGGGCCAGCAGCACCTGGCCGATGCAGTTGTTGATCTTGTGCGCGCCGGTGTGGTTGAGCTCGTCCCGCTTGAAGTAGATCCGCGCCCCGCCGAGATGCTCGGTGAGGCGGGCGGCGAAGTAGAGGGGCGACGGCCGGCCGACGTAATCCCGCAGCCAGGAATCCAGCTCGGCGCGGAAGGCGGGGTCCCGGCGCGCCTCCAGATAGGCGCGCTCGAGCTCGAGGACGAGCGGCATCAGGGTCTCGGCCACAAACCGCCCCCCATAGGGGCCGAACCGCCCGCGCGCATCCGGACCGGTGCGCAGGCTCGCCGCCGCCTGCCGCTCTTCGCCGCTCATGCTCCGAGACCCCCTCCGTCCACCTCAAGCCCGCGCGCCGCCCGCACAAAGGCCCGGATGCGCGCCGGATCCTTCACCCCGGGCCGCTCCTCCACACCCGACGACACGTCCACCCGCCGCGCCCCGCAGATCGCCACTGCCCGGGCCACATTGTCCGCCCTGAGACCTCCGGCCA
>JALSGW010000193.1 GCA_026982585.1 Alphaproteobacteria bacterium
GCCGTGGGTGTGCCGTAGCTCTCCTGTACGCGTGCGACATCGCCGAGGCGCACCCGCAGCAGGCGGCCGGTTGCGGGATCCCGCACGCTGCGCACCACGATCCGGGCGAGCTCCCCGGGCGTGGACCACGGCGCTGCGATCCGCACCACATAATGACGCTTGCCCTCGGCCACGAAGCCGGCGGTCACCCCCACCTCCGCCTCCTGGAGGGCCCGCATCACCTCGGCCACGGTGAGCCGCCGCGCCGCCAGCCGGCGGGGGTCGATCACCACCTGGAGTTCGCGACGGGCGCCGCCGTAGAGGGTCACCTCCGCCACCCCCGGGATACGTTCGAGACGGCGTTGCACCGTCTCCTCCACGAGATCGCGGAAGGTGTGGATGGGCCGGGAGACGCCGGGGCGGGCGGTGATGATCAGCCAGGCGATGGCGTTGTCTTCGGTGCCGACGGTGTTGATGTCCGGCTCCGCCGCCTCCCGGGGCCGTTCCCGCACCCGTTCGATGCGTCGTTCCACGAGCGCCCGCGCCCGCTCCATGTCGGTGCCCGGGGCGAAGGTGAGGGTGATGCGCCCCCTTCCCTGTTGGGCGACGGCGAGCATCTCCTCCACCCCCTCGAGCCCGGCCAGCGCCTCCTCCTGGGGGATCAGGATCTCCCGTTCGATCTCGGCCGGCGCCGCACCCGGCCAGTCGGTGCGCACGGTGATGGTGGGCTGACGGATGTCCGGCGCCAGCTGGACCGGGATCTCCTGCAGCGCGAGCCAGCCCAACAGGGCCACCAGCAGCACGCAGGCCCAGAGCGCGGCCGGGCGGGTGAGGGCCAGGCGGGTGAGGCTCACGGCCGCCCGTCCGAGCGCGCGCGGGCGGAGGCGATGCGCACCGGCATGCCGTCCCTCAGCCGTTCGTTGCCGCGCACCACCACCAGTTCGCCGGGCGCAAGCCCGTCGCGCACCACCACACGCTCGCCCAGGAACGGGCCGAGGATCACCCTCCGTTCCTCGGCCCGCTGGTCGCGCACCACGAACAGCCGATCGGCGTGGTCGTGGGGCAACAGCGCGTCCTTGGGCACGGTGAGCGCGCTTTCGCCGCTCGAGATCCTGAGCTCCAGCTCCACCGCCTGGCCGGCTGCGAGCAGCGCGGGTGGAGAGGTGCGGAAGCGGAAACGGGCCGGCCGGCTGGCGGTGCGGGGATCTTCGACCGGGATGACGGTGCGCAGCACGAGGATCCAGTTTTGGTCGAACAGCCGCATGCGCGCCATCTGGCCGGGTTGGAGCTCGGGCAGGATCTCCCGCGGCACCTCCGCCTCCACCTCGAGTTCCGCGGTATCCAGAAGACGCACCACAGGCTCCCCGACCCGCAGATAGCGCCCCGGGCTCACCAGGGTCTCGAGCACGATCCCGGAAAAGGGGGCACGGATCTCGCTGTCCGCGAGATCCCGCTCGCGGGCGGCGAGCTCGACCCGGGCGGCGGCGAGCCGGGCCTCCGTGGCCTTGAGGCGTTGGGCGGCGATGCGCACCTGCTTGCTCTGGTTCTCGAAGCGGGCCCGCGGGAAGGCGGCCGAGCCCCGCAGGCGCGTCAGGCGGGCCAGTTCCAGCTCAAGCAGCTCGAGCTCTCCCCGCGCCGCCGCAAGGTCCGCCTCCGCCGCCGCCACCGCGGTCCGGGCGCGCGCCACCGCCTGTTCCATCCGTGCCCGCTCGAGGCGCACGAGCGGCGCTCCCCGGGCCACGGAATCCCCGCTTCGCACCAGCACCTCGGCCACCGATCCGGCCACCTCGCTCGCCACCTCGCCCTCGAAGCGCGCCACCACCCGCCCGAGCAGGGTGACCTCCCGCACCACCGGCTCCACACGCACCCGCTCCACCGCCACCAACAGCTGGGCGCGGGCGGCCTCGGCTCCGGACAGCGCGGCGAGGAGCGCAGCGATCACCGTTCCCAGGATTGGCGCACGGCCCGGCACCGGTTTCGTCCCTTTCCGCGGCCGGGGCCGAGACAGGACTCCCCCGGAAGGGAGCACCAGACCCCGACATCCCCCTCGTCCCTAACATAGAGCGCACGCCCGCCGGCGCGCCAGCGGCAGCGGGATGCCGGCAGGGTGTTAGCCGAATCTTCACCCCGCGGGCGCATCATGCGCGAGCGCAAGCCAGGGCAGGGCCGGACCATGCGCGGCGAGGTGTTGTTCGAGTTCGTGCCGATGGGCGCAAGCGTAAGGGTCTCCGCCCTGTGCGCGGATACGCTGCTCGAGGTGGTGGTCCAGGCGCCGGCGAGCCTTTCCCGCGACCAGCTCGAGGCGCTGGCCTTGCGCAAGCTCGAGGCGATGAAGCGCAGGGCGTCCAGCACCATCGGCCCGCATGCCTCCGACCGAAAGGAAGCACAGCTCGCACGTCCCGCCGTCCCCGCGCTCGCCGACCGGAAGGTCTGACGCGCGCGCCCAGAGCCGGGCCGGCTTGGGCCGCTTGGCGCAGCGGCTTTCCCTTCCGACGGCGCTTGTGCTTATGATGCATGGACGTCAAGCCGGCCGTGAATCCCTGGCGGCATGGCGCGGGCTGGAGGGAGCCGATGGCGGCGAAACGGATCCTGATCGTCGACGACGAGCCCAACATCGCGCTGTCGCTGGAATTCCTCATGCGCAAGGCGGGGTTTGAGGTGACGGTGGCCCGGGACGGCCGCGAGGCGCTCGCCGCGCTGGACCGCGAGGTGCCGGATCTGGTGCTCTTGGATGTCATGATTCCCGAGGTCGACGGCTTCGAGCTGTGCCAGCGCATCCGCAACCGGGAGGCGTTCAGCCGCACCAAGATCGTGATGCTCACCGCACGCGGCCGGGAGAGCGAGCGCCTGCGCGGTCTCGAGATGGGCGCCGACGCCTATGTGACCAAACCGTTCTCCACCCGGGAGCTGGTGGAGCGGGTGCGGGGGATGCTGCGCTGAGGGGCATGGCCGCTATTGGGATAGGGGGCCTGTTGCTGGCGCTGGTCGGCGCGGG
>JALSGW010000194.1 GCA_026982585.1 Alphaproteobacteria bacterium
TTGCCGTGTCCCTTGCGCGGGCAGCGGCTCAAGCGGGCCGGCTCGTCCCCGCCCGGCACCGCCCCAGATCCGTCGCGCCGCTTGCAGAGCCTCTTCGGATCGTCCCTCCCCCGCGGAGCCGAAACGCTTTTGTTCCGGCTGTCGTCAGCGCCCGCCTCGCCCTGCGCCCGCGCCTTGCCCGCGGAGCCGAAGGGCTGATGTACCAGCCGCGGCCGGGGCGAGCTCGCGGATGTGGGGAGGCATGGGCGGGAGTTGCGTTAGCGCTTTGTTTACCGGCCGGTTGGAGAGTGGATCGCGGATCCACCCGTTCCGGCAGGGAGCCCGATCGTCCCCATGTTGGCCCTCCCGCTCGCCGCCGGCCTCTATGCCGGCTGCCTTGTCCTCGCGGCCTGGCAGGATCTCAAGGCCCGCCGTATCCCCAACACCGTCGCCCTCGCCACCGCTTCCTTCGCCGCAACCCTGGCCTGGCTGGCCGGTCCCCGGGCCGAGCTGCCGCTCGCCCACGGCACGAGCGCGCTCCTGTTCCTGGTGCTGTTCCTGATGTGGACGCGGGGCTGGCTCGGCGGAGGGGACGTCAAGCTGCTCACGGCCGCGTCGCTGGCCGCGGCCGACCCCGTGGAGGTGGGGATCTTCCTTTTGGTGGTGGCGGTGGGCGGGGGGGCGCTCGCGGTCGCCGTGCTCGCCTGGCGACATCTCGCACCCCTGGTGTTGGCCGCCCTCATTCCGCTCCGGCTCGCTCCGCCGCTGTTGGCGTTAACCGAATCTTCACGGGATTCGACGACCCTCCCCTATGCCGTGGCGATCGCCCTCGGCGGGCTGTGGTTGGCGGGCGCCCGTCTCGGTTGGAATCTGGGCTGGTAGGATGCCATGCTGCTTCGCCGTCTGTTGGTGCTCATGGTGGCGCTTGCCGTTGCGGGGGTGACGGCGCTCTATGCCCGGCGCTGGATCGAGAGCCGGGACCGTCTCGAGCCGCCCCAGGCCGTGGCCCAGCCCGATCCGCTGCCGACCACCGCGGTGCTGGTGGCCGCGCGTCCTCTCGCGGTGGGCCGCTTCGTCTCCGCCGAGGATCTGCGCTGGCAGCCTTGGCCGCCGGAGGCGGTGCTCGATTCCTTCATCGAACAGGGGGAGATGGAGCCCGATTCCTTCGTGGGCGCGGTGGTGCGCCGCCCGCTCGCGGCCGGCCAACCCATCGATCCCGAGGCGCTGGTGCGTCCGGAGGAGCGCGGATTCCTGGCCGTGGTCCTGGAGCCGGGGATGCGGGCGGTCACCATCCCGGTGGACGAGGTGGCCGGCCATGCGGGCCTTTTGTTTCCCGGCGACCGGGTGGACGTCATCCTCACCCAGAGTTTCGAGGCGGAGGAGGGCGAGGTCGCCCGCGCCGCCGGCGAGACCATCCTGAGCGACGTGCGGGTGATCGCGGTGGGGCAAAGGCTGCAGCCGATCTCCGCCGGCGACGTGGACATCGAGGCCGGCACCCGGCGCACCGCCACCCTGGAGGTGACTCCCGAGGGGGCGCGGCGGCTCGCCCTCGCCCGCCAGCTCGGGGATCTCACCCTGGCCCTTAGGCCGCTTCGGGCCGGCGGCGACGAGGACCGGCGCCTGCTCACCTGGGACAGCGAGTTGAGCCGTGCCCGCGCCGGAGGCCGCAGCATTCGCGTCTACCGCGGCGGCGAGCGAGACGCGAGCGCGACGGCGCCGACCGTCGCACCACAGGTCGGGGAGTGAGACCATGCCGGTGCTCGTCCGTCTGCTGCTCACCGCCTTCGGCGTGATGGCCGCCCTGTCCGCCGCCGCGGCAGAACGGCCGCAGGGCTTTGCCGTCGAACAGACGCTGCGGATCCAGGTGGAGCGGGGCCAGCTGTTGCGCCTCGCCCGCCCGGCCGGCGCGGTGTTCCTCGCCGCACCCGATGTGGCGGATCTCCAGGTACACGCCCCCGATCTCGTCTATGTGTTCGGCAAACGGGTGGGCACCACCACCCTCTATGCGGTCGACGAGGAGGGGCGGCCGATCATGCAGGCGCGGGTGGTGGTGGAGCACGATCTCCCCACCCTGAGAGCGCTGCTCGCCCGCCTCGCCCCGGATGCGGAGCTCAGGGTGGAATCCTTCCGGGGCGGCCTTCTCCTCGAGGGAACCCTCGACTCTCCCCGACTGGCCCAGGAGATCGCCGAGGTCGCATCCGGATTTCTCGGCGAAGGCGAACGCCTCATCAATCGGATCCGGATCGAGGCGCCGCTCCAGGTCAACCTGCGGGTGCGGGTGGCGGAGGTGTCCCGCGAGGTGTTGCAGCTGCTCGGGGTCAACTGGGACAGTGTGGCCAGCGTCGGCGACTTCGTCTTCGGTCTCTCCCAGGGGCGCGTGTTCCGCACCCCCGGCGGAACGGTCCCCCTCACCACGCCGGCCGGGGTGGCCGGGGCGGTGCTGGCCGGCGTGCGCAACGGCGACGTGGACGTCAACGCCATGCTCGATGCCCTCGAGCAGGAGGGTTTGGTCACCATCCTGGCCGAGCCCAACCTCACCGCCATTTCCGGCGAGACCGCCTCCTTCCTCGCCGGCGGCGAATTCCCGGTGCCGGTCGGGGTGGAGAACGGGGAGATCAGCATCGAGTTCAAGGAGTTCGGGGTCAGACTCGCCTTCACCCCGACGGTGTTGGAGCGCCGCCGCATCAGCCTGCGGGTGCGGCCGGAGGTGAGCGAGCTGTCGGAGACCGGCGCCATCCAGATCGCCGGCGTGGAGATCCCGGCCCTCGCCACCCGCCGCGCGGAGACCACGGTGGAGCTCGCGAGCGGCCAGAGCCTGGTGATCGGAGGGCTGATTTCGGTGCGCACCCGCAGCGAACTGGAGCGCTTCCCGCTGCTCGGCGAACTGCCGGTGCTGGGCCCGCTGTTCCGCTCGACCCGCTTTCGGCGCAACGAATCCGAGCTGGTCATCCTGGTCACCCCCTATCTGGTGCGGCCCACCCAA
>JALSGW010000195.1 GCA_026982585.1 Alphaproteobacteria bacterium
TGCAGCCAGTGATGGCGATGGAGGCGCCGGCGCCTAGGCGGCTTCAGGCCGGGGATCAGGGGGCGCAGGCTTTCCGCCAGCATCAACAGCCCGACCGCGGCGAGAAAGAGCACGTATCCGAGACTGATGACGGTGTCGATCTGCCCGAGTTCCCGAAGCAGCCGGAAGAGCAGGATGCCGACGATCGAGCCCACGAGCCCGCCGAGGGTGAGCACGAGGCCCATGCGCAGATCGACGGTGCCCCGGCGCAGATGGCTCAGCATGCTGGTGAAGGAGGCGGCGAGGATCTGGGGGGCCTGGGATCCCACCGCCACCGCCGGCGGGATGCCGAGAAAGATCAAAAGCGGCGTGAGGATGAAGCCGCCGCCCACGCCGAACATGCCGGAAAGAAATCCGACCGCGCCGCCGAGCCCCAGCATGAGCAGGAGATTGACCGACATCTCGGCGACGGGGAGGTAGATGTCCATGTTCGGGCGCACGACGGCCGGGATTCGCGCCCTCTCTGCCACAGGGGGGCGCGCGGTCAAGGATGACGGTCGCGCTCGCTAGGTTCACAGTCCGAAATGTGCCCCTAGGGCCGCATGCCCTCGTCACCGGTCTCCGCATCGAGCCGGCTGTCCGCGTCGCGGGCCGCCTCGGCCAGGGTTTCGAAGCGGCCGCCGAAGAAGATCAGGGGCGGTCCGTCCTGCGCGGCGAGATGTTCCACCCGACCCAGGAACAGCCGATGGTCCCCGGCCTCGAAGATGTCCACCACCCGCGCCACGATCTGCGCCACCGCGCCCCGGATGAGAGGCATCTCCAGCCGCTCCTCGAAGGGAACCGAGAGCCCCCGCCTGGGGCGGCCGGCGAAGTGGAGCGCAAGCTCCCGCATGTCCTCCCGCAGCACGCTCACCCCAAAACGGCCGCTTTGGGCGAGCAGCCGGTTCATGCGCGCGCGTCGGGCCACCGACACCAGCACGAGCGGCGGGTCGAGGGAGACCGACATGAAGGCGTTGGCGGTCATCCCGTGCACCCGGGAGCCGAGGCGGGTGGTGAGCACCGTCACCCCGGTGCCGAACCGTCCGCAGGTCTCCCGGAAACGCTCGGGATCGACCGTGGATTCCGCCTCGCCGCTCATCCCCTCCACCGCACCGCCACCTGCCGTCCCGCCAATTGGCGGATGGTGCGCCCCGGGGCAAGCCCCGGGCGGTCTTGTCTCGGCCGGCGGAGGACGGCATAGCTGAGCCGCGCGCCTCGCGCGCGCCGGGCCGCAAGGTCAGGGAGGTCGTGGCCATGCGCGCCACCATGATGGAGGAGCCGCTTTTGATCCACCGCTTCCTGGAGCGGGCCGGGCGGCTGTTCCCCGAGGTGGAGGTGGTAAGCCGCCGCCCGGACGGGAGCCTGCACCGGCACCGATACGGGGAGTTCTTCGCCCGCGCCCACCGGCTCGCGGCCGGGCTCGCGGCGGGCGGGCTCGACAAGGGGGATCGCGTCGCGACCCTGCTGTGGAACCACCACGTGCATCTCGAGGCCTATTTCGGAATCCCCATCCGGGGCGGGGTGGTGCACACCCTCAACCCGCGGCTCGCGGCCGAGGAGCTCGCCTATATCGCCGACCACGCCCAGGACCGGGTGCTGATCGTCGACGAGGTGCTGCTTTCGGTGCTCGAGGGTTTTCGGGAACGGGCGCCGTTTTCTCGCATCCTGGTGGCGAATCGCCAGGGCCAAGCGCTTCCCGCCTGGGCCGAATGCTACGAGGAGGTGCTCGCCCGGGCTCCCCAAGAGCTGGTCTACAGCCCGGCCGGCGAGGAGGATCCGGTCGGCATGTGCTACACCTCGGGCACCACCGGCCATCCCAAGGGAGTGGTCTACAGCCACCGTTCCACGGTGCTGCACGCGCTGGCATCGGCCCTGCCCGATTCGGTGGGGCTCTCGCACCGCGACACGGTGATGCCGGTGGTGCCGATGTTCCACGTCAACGCCTGGGGCCTGCCCTATGCGGCGGTGATGGTGGGCGCCAAGCTGGTGTTCCCGGGCCCGCGGCTGGACGCTTCGAGCCTGCTCGAGCTGTTGGAGGGCGAGCAGGTGACGGTGGCGGCGGGGGTTCCCACCGTGTGGCTGCGGGTGCTCGAGGCGCTCGACGCCGAGCCCGGGCGCTGGCGGCTGCATCCGGAGCTGAGGCTGATCGTCGGCGGCTCGGCCGCCCCCGAGGCGATGATCCGCGGCTTCGACCGCCACGGGGTGACCGTCATCCACGCCTGGGGCATGACCGAGATGTCGCCGCTCGGCACCCTGTGCCGGCTCAAGCGCGAACATCAACAGGCGGACGAGGACACCCGCTACCGCTACCGGGCCATGCAGGGGCTGCCGATGCCGGTCGTGGACATGCGCATTGTCGACGAGAAGGGAGAGGTCGGCTGGGACGGGCGCAGCATGGGCGAGCTGCAGGTGCGCGGCCCCTGCGTGGCCCGCGCCTACTACAAGCGGCCCGATGCGGCCGACGCGTTCACCGCGGACGGCTGGTTCCGCACCGGGGACGTGGCCGTCATCACCCCCGAGGGGTACATGAAGATCGCCGACCGCACCAAGGATCTCGTCAAGTCCGGCGGCGAGTGGATCAGCTCGGTGGACCTCGAGAACGCGCTCATGGGCCACCCCCAGGTGGCGGAGGCGGCGGTGGTGGCGGTGCCGCACCCCCGATGGGAGGAACGCCCGCTCGCGGTGGTGGTGCCGCGAGACCCGCCGCCCGGGGTGGAGGAGCTCAGGGCGCATCTGGCCGCCCGCTTTCCCAAATGGTGGCTTCCCGACGCCATCCTGTTCGTCGAGGAAATCCCGAAGAGCTCCACCGGCAAGTTCCTCAAGCGCGCGCTGCGCGAGCGGTTCGGCCGCGCGAGCTGGGAGGAGCTCAAGGCGCAGGAGGAAGAACAGCAGCGCCGGGCCGAGGCCGGCTGACCCCTACCTCAGGCCGTCCCGGCGGC
>JALSGW010000196.1 GCA_026982585.1 Alphaproteobacteria bacterium
CGGCAACACACTTCCGAACACGTCCGTGCCGCGCCAAAGCATCCGCGCGGCCCGCGTGCACCGAAGCGAAGGACGGCATCGGGCATCGGCGGGGCCGAAGCCGGAGCCCTTCCGCATGCGGTGCTCGCATCCCCACCATCAGCTCGGCGCCGCGCCGTCGCGGCCGAGGGCTGCCATCACCGCGCCCAGGTCCCGGGCCACCCGGTAGAGATGGCGGTTGTCGGCGGGGGCGAAGCCGAGCTCCATGATGCGGTCGAACAGGGCGAGACAGGGCTGCCAGAAGCCGTTCACCTCGAGCAGCACGATGGGCTTGTGGTGATAGCCGAGCTGCTTGAGGGTGAGCACCTCGAGCAGTTCGTCGAGGGTGCCGAAGCCGCCCGGCAGGGCGATGAAGGCGTCGGCCTTCTGGATCATCCACGCCTTGCGGGCGAACATGCTCTGGGTGACCACGAGCCGGTGGAGGTCGCGCTTGGCCACCTCGCGCTCGAGCAGCTGCTCGGGGATCACCCCCACCACCTCGCCGCCCGCGCCGAGCGCGGCTTCGGCGAGGATCCCCATCAGCCCCACCTCGCCGCCCCCGTAGATGATCCGAAGACCCGCACGGGCCAGCGCCCGGCCGAGTTCCCGGGCGGCGTCGGCGAACACGCTGTCGCGCCCGCGCCTTGAGCCGCAGAACACGCACACCGTGCGGATCGCACTCACCGCGCGCGCTCTCCCCCTCTCATACAGCCCGCCTCACTCTCCGGGCTCGGGGTTAAGGTTCGCTGAAGGGCGGGCGAACACCCGCGCGAAAATGTGATCGACGTGGCGGAGATGGAACCGCACGTCGAACAACGCTTCCAGCTCCTGCTGCGACAGGTGCGCGCGCACCTCGGCATCTTCGCGCAGGCGCTCGAGGAGGTTGCCGCCCTGGTCCCACACCGCCATGGCGTGGCGCTGCACGATCTCATAGGCGCGCTGGCGCGAAAGCCCCGCCTCGGTGAGGGCGAGCAGCACCCGCTGGGAGTGGATCAAGCCTCCGGTGAGCTCAAGATTTCGGGCCATGCGCTCGGGGTCCACCCGAAGGTCCCGGATCACGCCGGCAAGCCGGTGAAGGGCGAAGTCGGTGAGCATGAACGCATCCGGCAGCAGCACCCGTTCCACCGAACTGTGCGAGATGTCGCGCTCGTGCCACAGCACCACGTTCTCGAGCGCCGGCGCCACCTGGGCCCGGATCATGCGGGCGAGGCCGGTGAGGTTCTCGCTGAGGATGGGATTGCGCTTGTGGGGCATGGCCGAGCTGCCCTTCTGGCCGGCGCCGAAGGGCTCCTGCACCTCCCGCACCTCGGTGCGCTGGAGATGGCGGATTTCCACCGCCAGCCGCTCCACCGCGGCGGCGATCAGCGCCAGCGCCATCACGAGAGCCGCGTGCCGGTCGCGCGGCACCACCTGGGTGGCCACCGTCTCCGGGCGCAGGCGCAACCGTGCCGCCACCCGGCGTTCCACCTCCGGATCGAGATGGGCATAGGTTCCGACCGCGCCCGACAGCTTGCACACCCGGATCTCATCGAGCGCCTCGGCGAACCGCCGTTCGGCCCGGGCGAACTCGGCATAGTGGCCGGCGAGCTTGAGGCCGAAGGTGGTGGGCTCGGCATGCACCCCGTGGCTGCGGCCGATGCAGGGGGTGTCCTTGAAGGCGAAGGCGCGCTCCTCCAGCACCTCCTTGAGGCCCGACAGCCCGTCCAGCACCAGCTCCCCGGCACGGCCAAGCTGCAGGGCGAGTGCGGTGTCCAAGAGGTCCGAGGAGGTCATGCCGAGATGGAGGAAACGGGCGTCCGGCCCCAGCACCTCCTCGAGATGGGTGAGGAAGGCGATCACGTCGTGGCGGGTGGTCCGCTCGATCTCCTCCACCCGGCGGGGATCCGCGATCCGGTCGCCCAGCTCTTCCGCCCGCCGTCGCAGCCGGGCCACGGGCTCGCTCGGGATCCGGCCCAGCTCGGCGAGCACCTCGGCCACCGCCAGCTCCACCTTGAGCCACAGGCGCAGCTTGGTCTCGGGCTCGAACAACGCGGCCATTTCGGCGCGGCGGTAGCGCGGAATCATGGGCGTCCCCGGCTTGTGAGCGCGTTCCTTCTAGCAGTTGGCGCGCTCGGGGGTAAGCTTGGGCGACGGCCGCGGCCGCGCGTCGGGCGAGCGAACGGGAGAGGGGGATGGACCAGGACCGCCGGCAACGACCGCCGTTTCGAAGCGCACGCGAGGATGCGGCGCACGCATCGCGGGCCCGACCGACCGCCCAGACCCGCTCGCCGAGCTACCGGCTCGCCTATGCGGATCCCGACTTCCTGTTGCGCGACGAACTGCGTCCGGTGCGGCTGCAGCTGGAGCTGCTCAAACCCGAGCTCGTGCTCCGGGAACACGGCATCGAGAGCACGCTCGTGGTGTTCGGCTCGGCCCGGGTCCTCTCTCCGGAGGCGGCGATGGAAGGGCGGCGCCGGGCGGAGGCGGCGCTCGCACGCGCGCCCGACGATCCCGAACGCCGCAAGCGGCTCCAAAGCTGGCGCCGCCGCGAGGCGCAGAGCCGCTGGTACAGGGAGGCGCGCCGTCTCGCCCAGCTGATCTCCCGATACGGCCAGGGTGCTCGCCCGCGCCGCTTCGTGATCGTCACCGGGGGCGGGCCGGGGATCATGGAGGCGGCCAACCGCGGCGCCCACGACGTCGGGGCGCAGAGCGTCGGCCTCAACATCACCCTGCCCCGCGAACAGCTGCCCAACCCCTACATCACCCCCGAGCTCTGCTTCCAGTTCCACTATTTCGCCCTGCGCAAGATGCATTTCCTGATGCGGGCCCGCGGCCTCGTGGTGTTTCCCGGCGGGTTCGGCACCCTGGACGAGCTGTTCGAGACCCTCTGCCTCATCCAGACCGGCAAGCTCGCGCCCATTCCCGTGCTGCTCTTCGATCAACGCTATTGGCGAC
>JALSGW010000197.1 GCA_026982585.1 Alphaproteobacteria bacterium
CGTGCACCACCCGCGCGTAATCGACGGCGTGCACCAGACTCTCGGCGGCCCGCGCCATGCGGGCGAGGTATTCGGCCCCGTCCAGCTCGCGCAGCGCCTCGTCGTGCTCGAAGAGATGGAACAGGGTGGTGTGGTCGGCGAGCTGCCCTTTGGCGATGCGTTCGGCACAGGCCTCGAAGATGCGCCGGTGCACCGGCTCGAAGAAGTCCTCCGGCCGCAGGAAGTCGGCCACCCGATGGTAGAGGTCGTTGTTGATGAGGATGGCGCCGAGCACCGCGAGCTCGGCGCGCAGATTGTGGGGCAGCACCCGAAGCGGCGAGCCGCCGCCCTGGGCGCGCGGGGCGAGGTCCGTGATGCGGCCGTCGTCCATGGCCGCCTATCTAGCACGCCGGATCGCCCCTGCCAGCGGTTCAGGCGAGCAGCCGCAAGCCGCTCATCCCCTTCGGCTCCGCGCCCAACAGCTCCGCCACCTTGTCCGGATCGAGGCGCAGCTGTTCGTACTGATGTTGCACGTAGCGCAGGGTGTCGCTGTGGTATTCGCGGCTCTTCTGGCCCGCCTCGAGGCAGCTCTCGGCCAGCTCGAGGGCCATGCGCAGCGCCACATAATGGCTCGCGGGCAGCCCCGCCTTGACGCACAGGGCGGCGAGATGGCGGCGGTCCATGGCGTAGAGCGCCTGACGCACGGTGCGCAGCGACAGCCCCGACATCACCGCGAGCGCGCATTCGAGGGCGGCGATGTCCCCATCCCGCAGGAACTGCAGCAGCTCGTCGGGGCCGAGCTCGCCCGAGAGGTGCTTGGCACGCAGATAGCGCAGCAGGTTCTCCTGCTGATGATCGCGGGCGGTGAGCCCGATCGCCACCCGATCCCGCACCGCCGACATGATGCGGTGGGCGTCCTCGGCGGAAATGCGGCGGGTGCGCACGAGCTCCCATTCCAGCTTCTGGCCGATGAGATCGACGAGCTGTTCCACCACCTCATAGGGCAGGGCGGGGCGCTGCACGAGCCGTTCCTGCACCCTGCGGCTGTCGCGGAAGTCGCGGGCGATGCGTTTGAGGGTGCGGGCGTTGAGCTCGGCGCCGAGATTGTCGACAAGCCGCGCCACCACCCGCTGCTCGCCGGTGTCCACGAGCGCCTCCGCGAGCTGTTCCGAGATGCGCTCGCGCCCGGCCACCGCGAGCGCGTATTGCATGCTGCTGGTGCGCACGATGTCCGCCAGGACCTCGTCGCTCAGCACCGGGCTCTTCTCGAGCACCGGGCGCGCCACCTCGATGTCGTCGCGGGCGAGCCGCTCCGCCGCCTCGGGAGGCAGCTTGCGGCTGGGCGCGATGGTCTCCGCGAGCGCCCGTCGCACCTCCACCGCCACGTCCCGCACGAGCAGATCCAAAACCGCCCGGGCGAGGCGGGCGGTGCCGCCCTCGGCGAGTTCGTCGAACTGGCTGCCGAACTTGCGCGCGATGCGCGCCCGCACCGCCGGGGTCCGATTCTGGGCGAGCTCGGCCACGTCGCGACGCGACAGGCGCGACTCCCCGCTCATCGCCTGGGCCTGTTCGAGCAGCTGGGCCATGCGCCGGCTGCGGGGACGGGTCTCGCTGGTCACCAAGGTCGATCCCGCATGTGGATGAGGAGGCCTGCGTGCGCTTTAACGCTAGCGGGCGTCGGTTAAGGAGGCGTTAGCGGCGATGTGCCCGGCCGTCACCGCGCAGACCCGTGCCGTCACCCGCGGCGCCTTGTGGTGGCTTCAACAAGCGGACATCTGCGCGCTTTTGGAGGTGCCGCTCGGCAACGGCCGCCGGGCCGATATCCTGGGCCTGGACCCGAGCGGCGCCTTCCACCTGATCGAGGTCAAGGCATCGGCCCAAGACCTCGGCCGCGACCGCAAATGGCCGGCCTATCGGGCCTTCGCCGATCATTTCTACTTCGCGGTGCCGCCGGAGCTGGCCGCCATCGTTCCCTTTCCGGAGGTGGGACTTCTGGTCTGCGACCGCCACGAGGCGGTCCTGCTGCGCCCCGCACCCCGGCACCCGCTCCATCCGGCGCGGCGGCGCGCGCTGCTCGTGCGTTTCGCCCGTCTCGCCGCGATGCGGCTCGCCGCAAGCGCCCAGCGCACACCTCACGCCCCTTCCTCAAGCCAACTTTCGATCAGATGACGGGCGATGCTGTCGCGTGCGGGCAGGCGCACCGGCCGCGCGGCCGGATCCCTGAGCTCGCTTCGGTGAAACCATCGCGCGTCCTCGAGTTCGCCCCGGTCCACCCTGAGCTTCCAGCCCGCCGCCTCGGCCCGAAACGCCACCATCAACGATCGCGGGAACGGCCAGGGCTGGGAGGCGACATAGACGAGCTGCGCCACCTCAACGCCCACCTCCTCCAGCACCTCCCGCCTGACCGCGAGTTCGAGGCTTTCTGCGGGCTCCACGAAACCGGCCAGCACCGAATACATGCCGGGCGGAAAGCGCCGCTGCCGCGCCAAAAGACAACGCTCGCCGCGGCTCACGAGCACGATCACGGCGGGATCGGTGCGCGGAAACAGCTCGTGACCACAGCTCCGGCAGCGGCGCACGTGCCCGCCCAACAGCGTCTCGGTCGGCCCGCCGCACAACCCGCAAAAGCGCGCTTCCTCATGCCAGTGCCACAGCGCCCGGGCGAGCGCCGCCGCACCCGCCTCCCACGCCGCAACCAGCCCCGCCACCGCCCGCAGGTCGCGAAACGCCATGCACCCCAGCCCATCCGACCAGGGCACCGCAAACAGGGCCACCCCCTCCCGTTCGCCGAGAAACAGGCTCCGGCCCGCGATCTCTTCGGGCACCTCCTCGGGAGACAGCCACCGCAGCCCGAAGCCGCCCTCCGCCACCGCAACCCCATCACGACACACCGGCAGGATGCGGGTTTCGGGATGGCGCCACAGCCGCTCGAGGGCCTCGGGGTCGGAGCGGAGTTCGGGCCGG
>JALSGW010000198.1 GCA_026982585.1 Alphaproteobacteria bacterium
GGCGCCGTCACCGCAGGCGGCCGCGGCCCCGGAGCCGGCCTCCCGCTCCGCTCCCGCGGCACAGCCGGCGGCACCGGCGGCGGCGGAACCCCCCGCGCCGCGGCGTCGTCTGTTCGCCCGCAGGCGGGAGCCTTCCGCCGCCGCGCCGGAGCGCGCCGCGCCGCCCGAGCCGGTGCCGGCTGTGGAGGACCGGGAGCGGGTGGAGGCGGAGCGGGAGCAGCGCGCGCCGCCGCGGCCGAGCGGGCCGGCGATCAAGCCCATAGGTGACGGAATTCTTCGACGACGCTCGCGTACACATCGCGTTTGAAGGGCACGATGGTGCGGAGCAGCTCCTCGGGCGGGATCCAGCGCCAGGCGGTGAATTCGCCGTTGGGGCGGCGGACGTCGATGTCCCGGTCGTCGCCGAGGAAGCGGAAGGCGAACCAGCGCTGGGTCTGGCCGCGGTAGCGCCCCTGCCACACCCGCTTGCGGAGCTCGGGCGGCAGGTCGTAGGAGCGCCACACCCGGCTTTCGGCCAAGAGCTCCACCTTGTCGGTGCCCACCTCCTCGAGCAGCTCGCGTTGCGCCGCCGCGCGCGGGCTCTCGCCGGGATCGATGCCGCCCTGCGGCATCTGCCAGGCCGGAAAGGGCACGTCCGCCCGCTGGCCGACGAACACCCGGCCCTTGGCATCGAGCAGCATGATGCCCACGCAGGGGCGATAGCCGGGCGGCGGGGTGGCGGTGATGCGGCAGTTCATGAGCCTTGGGCCACGGCGGATCGGGGCGTGCGGCCGAACAGGCGGCTCGCCGGCACCAGGAGAAAGCCCTTCTCGGGCAGGGTCGGCAGCCACTGGCGCAGGCGCGCGAACAGAAGCGGCGCCGCCCGGAAGGCGCCCACCGCCCAGCCCTGGCGCAGCGCCCGGGTCTCGAGCGCGCCGAGCGCCTGGTCCACCGCGGCCGGCGCAAGCTCCCGATCGAGCCGCATCACCCCGCCCAGATAGGGCAGGGCGAGCTCATCGGCGAGCGGCCTCAGGCGGTCGGATCCGATTTCCACGAGACCCACACCGCGCCGCCGCAGCTCTCGGGCGACCGGCGCGAAGGCTCGGGGGTCCTGGGCGAAGGCGCCGGGTGCGAGGGCCACCGCGAAATAGTCGCGGCCGCGGGCGAGCAGCCGGGCGAGGCCGCGGGAAAGGCGTTCCGCATCGCCGGGGACGAGCGCCAACGGGCCGGCGTCCACGCGGGGGTCCGCGCTCAGCGCCGGCAGCTCGAGCAAAAGCTCGTATCCGCGCGCGCGGGCGACGCCCATCCAGGCCTGCAGCGCCGGCGCGTAGGGCGAAAAGCCGAGCGCCGTGGGCTCGGGCAGGGCGAGCGCCGCTTGGGTGTGTTCCTGCATGAGACCGAGGTCGAGCACGATCAGGGCAAGCAGCGGCACCTCTTCGGGCGCGCCCGGATCCGGCCTGGCGAAGGCGGCGAAGGGGGTGGTGCCGTCCCCGGCCACCCGGGGCAGGGCGCCGAACGGCCCCGGCTCCAACAGCGCCGTGGGTTGCGCCGGCGGGACGGGCTGCGGCGGGCCGAGCGATGCCGCTTCGGATACGGTGGTGCGTTCGAGCTCCCGGCTCAAGAGCGGCAGGTCGCGGTAGACGAGCCCGCCCTCGGGTGCCAGCAGCGGGGCCGCCAGCACCGCCGCGAGCAGCAGGAGCGAGAGGGCCAAAAGCAGGGCAAAGGGCAGGGGCCAACGGGTCAGCCGCACCACCACCGCATGGTCCCTCCAGGGCTCCTCCGCCCGTCAGGGTTGGGGGCGCTCGTTGCGCTCCCGGTAGATGGCGATGCCCTCGAGCAGGGCCACCGCCCGGGCCAGCTGGTAGTCGGTCAGGTCGAGCGGCTGCTCGGCGCCGTCGGCCCCGTCGCGACCGCCGGGGCGATCGTTGTCGAGCCGGCCTCTCAGATCCGCCTCCCGGCGGCCGTTGTCCTCTTCCACCACCTCCACCCGGGCCTGGGGCACCAGAATGTCCGGGTCGATGCCGAGCGCCTGGATGGAGCGGCCGGACGGCGTGTAGTAGCGGGCGGTGGTGAGCCTGAGGGCGCCATGGCCGGGGATGGGGATGATGGTCTGCACCGAGCCCTTGCCGAAGGAGGGGGTGCCCATGACGATGGCGCGCTTGTGGTCCTGAAGCGCGCCGGCCACGATCTCCGAGGCGGAGGCGGAGCCGCCGTTGATCAGCACCACCATGGGCAGACCCTCGATGACGTCGCCGGGGCGGGCGTTGAAGCGCTGCATGCTGTCGGGCCTGCGGCCCCGGGTGGAGACGATCTCGCCCCGGTCCAGGAACAGGTCCGCCACCGCCACCGCCTGGTCGAGAAGCCCGCCCGGATTGTTGCGCAGATCGAGCACGAGCCCCTTGGCCCGCGCGCCGAGCTCGCGTTTGAGCTCCTCGATCTTGCGCTTGAGGGTGTTCGCGGTCTGTTCGTTGAAGGTGGTCACCCGCAGGTAGATGACATCGTCCTCGATGCGGGCGCGCACCGGATTGATGCGGATGATGGCGCGGGTGAGCTCCACCTCGATCGGCTCCTCCACCCCTTCGCGGACGATGCGCAGGCGGATCTTGGTGTTGACCGGCCCGCGCATTTTCTCCACCGCCTCGCTCAACGACAGGCCCATCACCGGCTCGTCGTCGATGTGGGTGATCAGATCGCCGGCCTGGATGCCGGCCCGCCAGGCGGGGGTGTCGTCGATCGGGGAGACCACCTTGACGAGGCCGTTTTCCATGGTGACCTCGATGCCGAGGCCGCCGAACTCGCCCCGGGTCTGCACCTGCATGTCGCGGTAGCGCTTTTCGTCGAGATAGCCGGAGTGGGGGTCGAGGGAGGTGAGCATGCCCTCGATGGCGGCCTCGATGAGCTCCTGGTCGCTCACCTCCTCAAC
>JALSGW010000199.1 GCA_026982585.1 Alphaproteobacteria bacterium
TAGAGGTCGGGGTTGGCATCGAGGAGGTGCACCTCGATGCGGAAGTCCCCTCCCCCCACCGCCGGCCTCGTGCCGAGGCTCGCCACCGCGGGATGAAAGCGCCATCCGGACCCGCCGCGCACCGCCGCCCGGACCACATAGATGCCCGCTCCGGGAACCACCGGCCGGCGGCCCGCCGGCCGCAGATTGGCGGTGGGAAAACCGAGTCTTCGTCCAAGCCCGTCCCCGCGCACCACCCCGCCCCAGAGCTCGAACGGCTCGCCGAGCAGCCGGTTGGCCAGCGCGATCTCACCCCGGGCCAGCAGCTCCCGGATGCGGGTGGAGGAGCAAGGTGCCCCTTCCACCGTCACCCGTTCCACCACCGCCACCGCCATCCCCAAGGGACGCGCCAAGGCGGCGAGCGCGGCCGGGGTGCCGCTGCGCCGGTGCCCGAAGCGGAAATTCTCTCCCACCGCCACCGCCCGCGCGCCAAGCCGCCGATGCAGCACCCGCTCCACGAACTCCGCCGGGGCAAGCCCCATCAAGGAGCGATCGAAGCGCAGCACGAACAACAGCCTCACCCCGAGGCTTCGCAACAGCGCCGCCTTGCGGGCGAAGGGGGTGAGCCGCCGGGGCGCATCCGCCGGGCTCACCACCTCGCGGGGATGGGGCTCGAAGGTCACCACCCCGAGCGGTGCCCCAAGCCGTTCGGCGAGCGTGCGGGCCGTCTCCACCACCCGCCGGTGGCCGAGATGGACGCCGTCGAAATTGCCCACCGCCACGGCCGCACCGCGGACGGGGAGCGAGCCGCTCCGGGACACGCGCAGGATCCGCATGGCGGCGCCTTTTTCCACGCCCGGGCAGCGCTGTAAAGCGCCGCCGCCGGATGTTCACGAACCGGGCCGGCGCGGCACCAGGATCACCGCCTCGCCTTCCAAAACCGGCCGCCCGCCGACCAGGCACACGGTCTCCATGCGCACCCGCCGGCGGGGGAGATCGATCGCCGATACGGTGACCCGCGCCGTCACCGTGTCGCCGGCCCGAACCGGCGCCAGAAACCGCATGGTCTGGCTCACATAGATGCAGCCGGGGCCGGGCAGCTTGGTGCCGATGGCGGTGGAGATCAGGCTCGCGGTGAGCAGCCCGTGGGCGATGCGACCGCGAAAGGGGGTTCCGCCCGCGAACTCCTCGTTCAGATGGACCGGATTGGTGTCCCCGGACACGCCGGCGAACATCAGGATGTCGGCGTCGGTGATGGTCTTGCCGAAACTGGCCGACATCCCCGGCTCGAGGTCCTCGATGAAATAGCCGTGCTCCGACATGGCGCGCTCGATCCGCAGGCCCGTGACGCACCGCACCATGCCGTTCCGGCAGTGCGGAATCAAGAGGGCAGCGCACCCCCGGTCCCACGCACGGGGAGGGACAAACGAGGCAGCCTGCGCGAACGACGGCCGCGCCCGCCCGGTTCCACGCACGGGGAGGGACAAACCTCGGGGGTTGGGCTAACGAGCTCCGTTATCCCAGATGACCACGCGCACCGTCTGCAGGAGGATGACGAGATCGAAGAGCAGGCTCCAATGCTTGAGATAATAGAGATCGTATTCAAGTTTGAGTTTCGCGCTCTCGAGGTCTTCCGGATAAGGAGCGTTCAACTGTGCCCATCCGCACAGTCCCGGTTTCACGCGGTAACGCTGTTCGTGGTACGGCAGCTTGTCGGCAAGATAGTCCCGCAGCTCCGGCACATCCGGGCGCGGTCCGACCAGGCTCATGTCACCCTTGAGGACATTGAAGAGCTGCGGCAGCTCGTCGATCCGACGGCGGCGGATGAACCGCCCCACCCGGGTGATGCGGGGATCGTTGGCGGGGGTCGCATGCCGCGGGCCGGCGCGTTCGGCATCCTTGCGCATGCTGCGGAACTTGTAGAGAAGGAACGGCCGTCCGCCGCGGCCGACACGCACCTGACGGTGCAGCACCGGCGCACCGTCCTCAAGCCAGATCGCCAACGCCGTCACCAGCATCAAGGGCAGCGTGAAAAGAATGAGCGCCGTCGCCACCAAAAGGTCCAAGGTGCGCTTCGCCCCCTCCTCCAGGCGCGTCCCCTCGAAGCCCGCCGAAAACACGAACCAACCCGGACGGATGGTGTCGAGATCGACCCGCCCGGTCTCACGTTCGAAAAAGGTCTCGTAATCGGTGACCTGGATGCCGAGCGCCCGACAGCGGAGCAGGATGCGGAGGGGCAGCCGGCGACGGCGCTCGCGCGCCGCGATCACGAGCTCCGAAGCGCCGCTCGCGCGAATCGCCGCCAC
Source organism: Alphaproteobacteria bacterium (assembly GCA_026982585.1). Classification (GTDB taxonomy): domain Bacteria; phylum Pseudomonadota; class Alphaproteobacteria; order Geminicoccales; family Geminicoccaceae; genus HRBIN39. The sequence continues at coordinate 2,286 of JALSGW010000199.1, forward strand.
CACCACATCGGGATTGCCGCGGTCGTAGGCCAGAATGTCGTCGAGCGCACGCAGCCCCACGACCTCGAACACCCGGGCGCCCCCGTCACGGCTCAAGGCCATCAGCCGTTCCACCATCGGAGGGTCGCCGATGACAAAGATGCGCCGGGCGAGGCTGCCCGCACGGCTCAGACCGTTCCACAACTGATGGTTGACGAACAACAGCGCCAGGGCGAGCGGGTAGGCGATGCCCAGGCTCGTGCGCGAAATCAAAACCGCCCGCACCAGAAACCCGGTCACGGCGACGAGGATCAGCGACAGGGCGAAGGCCACGAGCACCCGGACCAGGAACTCCTTCCAGTCCTGGTCCCCGATCTCCGCGTACACCCCCACCGCGGCCATGGCGCCGATGGTAAAGGTGACATAGAGAAATGCGTGCGGCAGCAGCCGGAACACTTCCGGCCAGAAGTTGTTGATATCCGCGTATCGCATGAAATATCCGACAAAAAATGCGACTGTTAACAATATCGCATCGAAAATACCCACCAGCCAGGCCTGCCGCCTGGGAATAGCGGCGCGCGCCAGAGGGACACCCGCGACCTTGCTCGCCAGCTTCATACGAGGCATTCCTCCC
>JALSGW010000200.1 GCA_026982585.1 Alphaproteobacteria bacterium
ACCTCGCGCTCTGCCACCAACACACCGGCGTCATAGGCGGAAAGGCCGTAATCGCGCATGAAGCGCAGGCGCTTGTCGTCGGGAAGCTCGGGCAGGCTCTGGCGGATGCGTTCGATGAAGGCCTCGGAGAGCTCGAGCGGGAGCAGGTCGGGATCGGGGAAGTAGCGGTAGTCGTGGGCCTCCTCCTTGGTGCGCATGGAACGGGTGACGCCGCGTGCGGCGTCGAACAGCCGCGTTTCCTGCTCCACCACCCCGCCCGCCTCGAGGATCTCCACCTGCCGCCGCGCCTCATATTCGATGGCGCGGGCGATGAAACGCATGGAATTGACGTTCTTGATCTCGGTGCGGGTGCCGAGCTCAGGGCTTCCGAGCCGGCGCACCGACACATTGGCGTCGCAGCGCAGCGAGCCCTCCTCCATGTTGCCGTCGCAGGTGCCCAGGTAGCGGAGGATGGAGCGGAGCTTCTTCATGTAGGCCACCGCCTCCTCCGGGGAGCGGATGTCGGGCTCGGAGACGATCTCCATGAGCGCGACGCCCGAGCGGTTGAGGTCGATGAGGGTGGCATCGGGCAGCACGTCGTGGAGGGACTTGCCGGCGTCCATCTCGAGATGGAGGCGGGTGATGCCGATGTCCTTGGTGGAGCCGTCGGCGAGTTCGATGGTGATCTTGCCGCGTCCGACGAGCGGGTGCTGGTACTGGCTGATCTGGTAACCGTTGGGGAGATCGGGATAGAAGTAGTTCTTGCGCTCGAACACCGAGAACCGGTGGATCTCGGCCCTGAGCCCGAGCCCGGTCTTCACCGCCTGCTCGACGCAGAACAGGTTGATCACCGGCAGCATGCCGGGCATGCCGGCGTCGATGGGCGAGACCTGGGTGTTGGGCGCGGCGCCGAAGGCGGTGGAGGCGCCCGAGAACAGCTTCGCCTGCGAGATCACCTGGGCGTGCACCTCGAGACCGCAGACGATCTCCCAAGGCCCGCTCTTGCCCTCGATCACGTAACTCATGACGCCTCCCGCAGCAGATGCGGGATCCAGGGGCCTCCCGCGGCCTGTTCCAGCGCCCGCGCCACCCGCAGCACCGTCGTCTCGTCCCAGGCGCGGCCGATCACCTGCAGGCCGAGCGGCAGCTCCTCCCGGGACAGTCCCGCCGGCACCGAGATCGCCGGCAGGCCGGCGAGCGAGGCCGGCACGGTGAACACGTCGTTGAGGTACATGGCGACCGGATCGTCCTCCTTCTCGCCCTGGCGGAAGGCGGGCGAGGGGGCGGTGGGGGTGAGGATGGCGTCCACCTCGCCGAAGGCGGCCTCGAAGTCCTCGCGGATGCGCCGCCGCACCTTGAGCGCCTTGAGGTAGTAGGCGTCGTAGTAGCCGGCCGACAGCGCATAGGTGCCGATCAGGATGCGCCGCCGCACCTCCTTGCCGAAACCCTCGCCCCGGGTGCGCTCGTAGGTGTCCGTGAGATCCTTGCCCTCCACCCGGAGCCCGAAGCGCATGCCGTCGTAGCGGGCGAGATTGGAAGAGGCCTCGGCGGGGGCGATGATGTAATAGGTGGGCAAGGCGTAGCGGGTGTGCGGCAGCGAGATCTCGCGCACCTCGGCGCCCTGCTCCTCGAGCCAGCGCGCTCCCCGAAGCCACAGCGTCTCGATCTCCTCCGGCATGCCCGCAACGCGGTACTCGCGCGGCAGGCCGATGCGAAGCCCGCGCACCCCCTCCTCGAGCCGCTGCGACCAGGGCTCCACCGGCACATCGCCGCTCGTGCTGTCGTGCGGATCGAAGCCGGCCATCGCTTCGAGGAGGAGGGCGCAGTCCGCGACGCTGCGCGCCATCGGCCCGGCCTGGTCGAGGGAGCTCGCGAAGGCGACGATGCCGAAGCGGGAGCAGCGGCCGTAGGTGGGCTTGAGGCCGACGATGCCGCAGAAGGAGGCGGGCTGGCGGATCGAGCCGCCGGTGTCGGTTCCGGTCGCGCCCAGGCACAGCCCGGCTGCCACCGCCGCCGCCGAGCCGCCGGAACTGCCGCCCGGAACCCGCGGCCGCGGATCCGCGGGCAGCGTCCAGGGGTTGGTCACGGGGCCGAAATGGGAGGTGACGTTGGCCGAGCCCATCGCGAATTCGTCGAGGTTGGTCTTGCCGAGCAGGACCGCTCCCGCCTCCCACAGCTTGCGGGTGACCGTGCTCTCATAGGGCGGGACGAAATTCTCTAGAATGCGGGATGCGGCGGTGGTGCGCACCCCTGCGGTGCAGAAGAGGTCCTTGACCGCGATCGGCAGCCCCTCGAGCGGCCGGGCCTCGCCCCTCCTAAGCCGCTCCTCGCTCTCGGCCGCCATCTGGAGCGCCCGCTCCGGGGTCTCGGTGATGAAGGCGTTGAGCCGCCTCAAGGCGGCCATGGCCTCGATGTGGGCTTCCACGAGCTCGCGCGGCGCAAGCCGCCGCTCGCGCAACAGCGTGCGCGCCTCGCTCAGCGAAAGCCGGGTGAGGTCCGAACGCGGGCTCATTCCACCACCTTGGGCACGACGAAGTAGCCGTCATGCCGCCTCGGCGCGTTCTGCAGGATCGCCTCCCTGAGCTCGCCCTCCGTGACCCGGTCGTCCCGGAAATGGGCCTCGATGTCCACCACCTTGCGCAAGGGCTCCACCCCTTCGGTGTCCACCTCCTTGAGCTGGTCGATCCAGGAAAGGATGTTGGCGAGCTCGCGGGTCAGCCCCTCGAGTTCCTCCTCGGCCACCCGGATGCGGGCCAGCTTCGCGATGCGGGCGACCGTCGCCTTGTCGAGGGCCATGGTCGAGATCCTCTGCCGGACGCTTCTGGGTTGCGGCGCGCGGGAGGTTAGTGCAGCAACGGGCCGGGCACAACGTGCGCTCTCAATCCTCTCCGGATCCCG
>JALSGW010000201.1 GCA_026982585.1 Alphaproteobacteria bacterium
TCACGGTCCACCAGACCAAACAGGCGCTTGTACTCCAGTTCGGCAATCCGGTGCGGGTGGTCAAGGAACCGGGTCTCAACATCAAGATCCCGATCATCCAGCAGGTGGAGTATTTCGAGCGCCGGGTGCTCGACTTCGATGCCGCACCGGTGGAGCTGATCCTGGGCGACCAGCGGCGGCTGGTGGTGGACGCCTTCGCCCGCTACCGGATCGACGACCCGCTCCGGTTCCGGCAGACGGTGGGCACCGAACAGGCCTTCGTCGGCCGGCTCTCGCCCATCGTGATCTCGGCGCTGCGCAATGTGCTCGGCGAAACCTCGCTGTTCGAGCTGCTCTCCGCCGACCGCCGGGAGCTCATGGAGCGCATCCGCGAGCAGACCAACAGCCGTCTTGCGGGCTTCGGGGTGGAGGTGGTGGACGTGCGCATCAAGCGCGCCGATCTGCCGCCCGAGAACATGGAGGCGGTGTTCCGGCGCATGCGGGCGGAGCGGCTGCGCGAGGCCAACGAATTGCGCGCCCAGGGCAACGAGATCGCCCAGCGCATCCGGGCCCGGGCCGACCGCGAGCGCACCGTGCTGCTCGCCGAGGCGGAGCGGGATGCCCAGATCCTGCGCGGTGAGGGCGACGCCGAGGCGATCCGCATCTTCGCCGAGGCGGCCGGAGAGGATCCGGAGTTCTACGCCTTCTACCGCTCCATGCAGGCCTATCTGCAGGCGCTTTCGGACGACACCACCAGCTATGTGTTGTCGCCGGCGAGCGAGTTCTTCCGCTTCTTCCGCACGCTCGGCCTCGACCGTCCCCCGCCGCCGGAGCCGGCCACCGGCGCGCCGCGGCCGCCGGGTCGCCTCGAGCCGCGGGCGGAGCTGCCTCCACCCGGGACGGCAGCCGAGGGTGCAAGCCGTTCCCCGTGATGTGCGCGTCCCGCCGCCGAGGACCGCACCTCCATGCAGGATCTGTTCACGGCGCTCGCCCTGGTGCTGGTGATCGAAGGGGTGCTGTGGGCCCTGTTTCCCGGCGCCATGAAGCGCGCGGTGGCCCATGCGCTCGGAATGGAGGACCAGCGGCTGCGCGCGCTCGGGCTCGCGGCGGCCGGGCTCGGGGTGTTCGCGGTCTGGCTCGTGCGCGGCTGAGGCGGACGCCGCTCGGTCCGTCGATCGCTGTTCGGCTCGGAGGGCGATCATGAGCGATGGGCAAGTCTGGACATCCTCTTCCGCTGGACATGCGTGCGCCCGGAGATGGCGCGCTGTGGCCGCTGCGGTGCTGCTCGCGGCCCTTGTCCTCGCGGATTTCCGGCCGCCCAGGGCCCAGACCCTGCTGCCCAGTTTCGCCGAGGTGGTGGAGCGGGTGGCGCCGGCGGTGGTCAACATCTCGAGTACCCGGGAAGTGTCGGCGGGGCGCGACATCCCGGTGCCGCAGTTCCCTCCCGGATCGCCCTTCGAGGAGTTCTTCCGGGAATTCTTCGAGCGCGAACGCCAGCAGCGCGAACGCCGCTCCTTCTCCCTCGGCTCCGGGTTCATCATCGACCCGGCGGGCTATGTGGTCACCAACAACCACGTGATCGCCGAGGCCGACGAGATCACCGTCATCCTGTACGACGAAAGCGAATACCGGGCCCGGGTGGTGGGACGGGACCCCAAGACCGATCTTGCGCTGCTCAAGATCGAGCGACCGGAGCCCTTCCCCTATGTGACCTGGGCCGACAGCGACCGGGTGCGGGTCGGGGACTGGGTGATCGCCATCGGCAATCCCTTCGGGCTCGGCACCTCGGTCACCGTCGGCGTGGTGTCGGCGCGCGGGCGCGACATCCGCGCCGGTCCCTACGTCGACTTCTTCCAGATCGACGCCGCCATCAACCGCGGCAATTCGGGCGGACCCAGCTTCACCCCCGACGGCAAGGTGTTCGGCGTCAACACCGCCATCTATTCGCCCTCCGGCGGCAGCGTGGGGATCGGTTTCGCCATCCCCTCCAACCTCGCCCGGCGGGTGATCGAGAGCCTGATGGAGAAGGGCCGGGTGGTGCGCGGTTGGCTCGGCGTGCGGATCCAGACCGTGACCGAGGATCTGGCGCGCGCGCTCGGGCTGGAACGGCCCAAGGGAGCCCTGGTGGCCGACGTGGTGGCCGGCGCGCCGGCGGAGGAGGCCGGTATTCTCGCGGGCGACGTCATCCTCGAGTTCGACGGCCGGCCGATCCAGCGCATGCGCGAACTGCCCCGGGTGGTGGCGGAAACACCGGTGGGCGAGGAAGTGGAGGTGGTGGTCTGGCGGCGCGGCGAGCGGCTCAGGCTGCGCATCACCCTCGGCGAGCTGCCGAGCGACGAGGAACTCGCCCGCGTACCCCGGCGCGGCGAGGAGGCGCCGGCGGCGCTGGCCGAGGTGGAGGAGCTCGGCATCGTGGTCGCCCTTTTGGACGAGGAGCTCCGCAACCGCTTCCAGCTGCCCGAAGGCGCACAGGGGGTGGTGGTGGTGCGGGTCGATCCCGGAGCGCCGGCCGCCGCGGGCGGGCTTCGCCCGGGCGACGTCATCCTCGAGGTGGATCAAGAGCCCGTGGGCTCGCCGCCCGAGCTCCTGGCCCGCATCTATGCGGCGCGAAGCCAGGGCCAGCGCACGGTGCTGCTGCTCATCGACCGCGGCGGCGATCTCCAGTTCGCCGCGGTACCGCTTCGGGGCTGATCCTCCCCGACGCAGGCGGGGCCGCATGGCGCGGCCGCACGGCGGTCCCGCCTCCATGGGGCGGATGCCGCCGCGCGCGTTCGCCTAAAGCGGGATGTTGCTGTGCTTCTTCCACGGATTGGCGAGCTGCTTTGTGCGCAGCCAGCGCAGGCTGCGGGCGATGCGCCTGCGGGTGCCGTGGGGCATGATGATGTCGTCCACATAGC
>JALSGW010000202.1 GCA_026982585.1 Alphaproteobacteria bacterium
GTGCAGGCGGCGGAATAGCTCCGAGGGCACGGTGGCGGACCCGTACTGGGAAAAGCTCCACATGCGGCGCCCCGGGTGGATGTCCGGTGCCGGAAACACACACAGGCGGCTGCCCTCGGAACCTTCCCGGCCTGTCACCCTGGGCCGGATCGCCCCACCTCACTCGCGGGAGGTCGCACCCTCCTGCGCCCGAAGTGCTTCTTCGAGCCGGGCGAACAGCCCCGCGAAGCCCTCGCGGGCGAGGATGGCGGCCACCTCCTCGCGCTGGGAGCGGAGCAGGCTCACCCCCTCCACCACCACGTCGATGATCCGAAAGCGCTCGCCCTGCCGGCGCAGCACCCAGTCGACCGCGACCGGCGCCGCATCCGGGCTGAGGATGCGGCTGCGCACCAGCACATTCCGTCCCCGGGCATCCAACGGCACGCTCTCGCCGACCTCGAGCCGCTGGCCCCGGTACAGATCGAGACGGGAAGCCAGCTGGCGGCGCAGATGCTTGCGGAACAGCTCGACGAAACGGCTCCGCTCCACATCGCTCGCAGACCGCCAGTACCGCCCCAACACGAGCTTCGCGATCTGGGAGAGATCGGCGGCCTCGTCCAGCAGACGTTCGAGCTCCCGCACCTTGGCCTCGGGGGACAGCTCGGATCGCTCGAGCACGGCGATCGCCTGTTCGGCGAGCCGTTCCACCACCGTCCGCGCCTGCTCCGCTGCCTCCTGGCCTCCAGCCGGCCGCACCGCAAGCCCAAGCCACACGACCGCTCCCAGCGCCAGCACCAGCCCGGCGCGCCACAGCGCGGATACGGCTTTGACGGTGCTCATGGTGCGGACCGCGGCTCCTCCTCGGGCGTTTCGTAGATTTCGTAGAGCTCGGGCATGAACAGCGGGCGGCCGTCGCGGATCATGCGCGCGCGGCGCTGGCGGTAACTGGAGCGGACGGCGGCGTAGAAGTCGAGACTGCCGCGCTCGAGTTCCTCGAGCAGCGGGCGCAGCCGTCGACTTTCCGCGAGCCCCGCGAGCAGCGACCGGCCGAGGCGCCAGGGACGGGGGGCGAGGTGGTTGAAGGGGTCGAACAGCAGCGAATCCACGAGGCTTCCGGCGAGATCGCGCGGGGAGCTGGGCCCGATCAGGGGAAGCACCAGATAGGGGCCCTCGGGAACCCCCCACACGGCCAGCGTCTGACCGAAATCCTCCTCCCGCCGCTCAAGGCCGAGGCTGCTGGCGACGTCGAACAACCCCCCGATCCCGAGGGTGGTGTTGACGAAAAAGCGCGCAAAGGCGATTCCCGCCCGCTCCCGCTGGCCCTGCAACAACTCGTTCACGAACACCACCGGCTCGCGGAGGTTGTCCAGCACATTGCCGACCCCGGCGCGCAGCCGGGAGGGGAGAAGGCCGTAGAGCTCGCCCGCCGGCCGCACCAGCACCCCGTCCACCACCCGATTGAAGCCGAAGACGGCGCGGTTGAGCGGCTCCAGCGGATCCTGCTGCGTCTCTGGCCGGACGCTGGCACAGGCGCCGAGGGCCAGCGCGAACAGGAGGAGCAAAAGGGTTCGGCCGTTGCTCCGCCGGCCACCCGGCTTCGGCGGTCGCAGCCGGGATCGGGCCGCACCGGCACCCGGGGCGCGTATTCGCGCGTCGCCGTCCTCTCCCGCGCCGCGAGGCATGGCAAGGTTAACGAAAACCAACCATGAGGCATAACCTGGTAGGCTCATGGAGGCTCCTTTGCCACAGCGCGGAGATGCACAAAAGCCCGAATTCGCGCAAAATGGGAGCCGTCCCGGGCGGAGCATGGGAGGAGGGGATGAGCGAGGTGCGGACGGTGGCCTTGGAGCAGCTGGAGCGGGAGTTGCGGCGCACGCTCGGCGCCGATTCCCTGCTCTACCGTCAGTTGGCGCTGGCCATCCGGCGTCGGGATGCGGATGCGGTGGACCGGGCGATGACGCTGCTTGCCCGCTATCCGGCGGAGGTGCGGCGGGCGGTGGAGGACGCGGTGCTCGCCTGGTTGTTCGATGCCCGGGCGGACGAGCCGGCCGCCGACACCGCAGCCTCGACCTCCTGAGGGAAACCGGGCTCGCCCGGCGAGCGGAGGAGGGCGGTTGGCGGTTCGGGAGCCGCCGCGAAGTGCGGCGGGACGATCGCTGGCCGCTCCGCATCCGCCGCACCCGGCATCCTGCCGTATCGGTCGGCACCGCCGGCCGCGGCGATTCGTGGACGCGTGCGGTTTCGAGCGCTCGCATCGGCCCGCGGTTTCGCGGCGACGGCGCCAGCCCCCGAGGAGCCCAAGGGGAATGTGCAAGCCGGGCGTGGTGGACGGTCGGCTGGCTCCGCCCGGCATGTCAGGAAGGGGTCGAGCGCCAGGCTGAGTGCGAAGATTTGTCCGATGCAGCACCTTCGCAGCGCGCGACTTCCGGCGTCGTTCGCGGCGGCGGAGAGAGGGCAGCCACGGGGATGGACGTGCCGGCCTTCTAGACCCTCCTCCGCGCGGGGATGGCAGAAAGGTTCATGTTGGCCGGCAGCTTTCCGCGGTCGAACGCTCCTCCGCGCGGGGACGGCGGTAACGGCAGCCGGTCGTCGCCTATCATCCCGCCCAGGCTTTCCTCCGCACGCGGATTAACGCGTTGGCGGCAGCGGTGGCGATGCCTTCCTCCGCGCGCGGGTGCCACGCGCATCAAGGTCTACGAGGTGGCGAGCCCCTCCTACGCACGCACGCGGCAGTATGGACGGATGGGGCATGCTCATGCTGGCCTGGTACCCTCCTCCGCCCGCACCCGGCAGTAACGCGGCGGACGGGGGATTGTACCCCTCTTTCCAACCCCCTCCGCGCACGGCAGCGACCAAAGCCGAACGCGAAGCACGCCGGG
>JALSGW010000203.1 GCA_026982585.1 Alphaproteobacteria bacterium
CAGCGCCGCAAAATCCCCCACCTCCAGGGACCGGGCGGTCTCCCGCAGGGCGAGCTGGGCGAGCCCGAGCTGCGCCAAGGCGAACAACAACACCCAGGCCATGGCATAGGAGAACAAACCATATCCCACGATGCCCAAACGCCTCGCCAGCACCACCTCCATCACGAACAACATCGCGATCTGGAACGATCGCAGGGCCAGACTGGCCACAATCCCCACCGCCGGCCGACGGAAGAATGCGGATCCCAACCCGTTCATCGAACGGCAGCCCACCTCATGGCCCGATCGCAGCGGCTCCGCTGCCGAGGCGTCGCTCGCCTTCCCCCTCCGCCGCCTCCTTGGCAGGACCGGCATGGATGCGGCGATCGCCTCTCCCGCTTCGCGGCGCGCCCGTATCCCATCGTCCCTCCTCCAAGGGGCTCCCTTCCACGGCGCGCCCCTCCTCGAGGCTTCGCCGCGGCTGGCGGCGAGGCATGCGACCCGCTCCTATCAACCGCTTCTCGCACCGTCGATCATCCACCGCGCCACGGCCGGCGAAAAACGCCCCGCCGTGCAGTCCGGGATGCCGTCCCGCGCGCCGCTTCGTCGCCCGGTACGCCCGCCCGTAGACAGCACCCTCCGGCTCGGTTAGCCGAAGCTTCGCCTCATGGGCGGATGGACGGCGGGCATGCAGGAAAGCGGTTTTCTCCTGCGGAGACTGTTCGGCACCAAGGGACATGCGGCGGCCTTGGACACCCACGCCGGCCTGCTGCCGGCGCTGCTCCTGTTCGCGGCCTCCCTTGTCTTCTATGCGATCAATCTCGCGGCCCCCGCCGTCGACCACGACGAACTCCAGCACATCCTGGCCGCGCGCAGCCTGCTCGAGCGCGGCGAGCCGGCGATCGCCGAGGGCTATTACACCCGCGGCCTGCTCTTCACCTGGATGGTGGCGGCGAGCTTCGCCGTCTTCGGCGACGGCCTGTCCGCAGCCCGCCTGCCCGCAGCCCTCTTCATGGCCGCCCTGGTCGCCCTGCTGTTCGCCTGGCTGCGGCGCGAAAGCGACCACAGGGCCGCCCTTTGGGCTGCGCTGCTGTTCGCCTTCTCGCCCTTCGCGGTGGAGCTCGCCCGCTTCGCCCGCTTCTACGCGCCGCAGATGTTCTTCGTCTTCCTCGGCGCCGTCTGCCTCTATGCGGCGCTGAAACCGGAGCGCTCGGGGCGGCGCCGGCTGCTGCTCCTGGCCGCGGCGGCAGCAAGCCTCCTTCTCGCCCTCCACTTCCAGCCCACCACCCTCTTCGCCGTGCTCGGCCTCGGCCTGTGGGCCTGCGGGGTGTTGTTGTGGGCGGGGCTGCGATCGGGATGGTGGGCGCGGCGGCCGAAGCTGGCCAAAGGCGCGCTCCTCGCCCTGCCCCTCTTCGCCCTGGCCGGGGCGTGGCTGTTTTCGGATCTGCTGGTGTGGGCCTGGAGCCAGTACCGCAACACGCCGCTGTTCAACGCCGACACCCGCGATGCGGTGTGGTACTACCATCTCTGGTACATGCTCTACTATCCCACCCTCTGGACCCTCACCCCGCTGCTGGTGCTGTTCGCCCTCTACCGCTATCCGCGCCCCACCCTCTTCCTCGCCGCGCTGTTCCTGGTGGGCTTTCTCCTCAACTCCTTCGCCGGCCCCAAGGCGCGGCGCTATCTGGGCTACGCCCAGCCCTTCCTCTTCGCCCTGTGGGGCCTGTCGCTGGCGCTGCTCTGGCCGCGGCTGCACGCCCTTCTGGCCGAGGGCCGCGCGCGGCTCGCCGGCTTTCTGGTCGGGCTGGGGTGGCTGCGCCGTGCGGCCCTGGCGCTGCCTGCTGTGGCGGTGGCGCTCGTGGTGCTGGTCAACCCCTTCTGGCTGCGCAGCCTGGCCCTGATCGCCGACGTGCGTTTGCCCTTCGAACGGGAGGACGTGCGCCTCGAGCGGGCGGCGGAGGCGCTCGCCGCGGAAGTGGCGGCTGCGGATGTGGTGGTCACCACCATGGAGCTGCACATGCTCTACGTCTTCGGCCGCTATGATCTGCTCTACAATCGCAGCCGTCGCGACGAGCTGCCGCCCTCCGAGCGGCGGGACTTCGGCACCGATCCCAGGACCGGGCGACGGGTGATCGGAAGCCTTGCCGCCCTGTTGCAGGTGGTGGACTGTTATCCGCGCGGGCTTCTCGTGACCAGCCAGAACCACTGGCGGCTGGATTTCACCATCGAGCCCGAGGCCAAGCGCTGGATCGAATCCCGCATGGAGCCGGTGCCGGTGCCGGAGGAGAGCGGGGTGCGCGCCTTTCGCTGGCGCAGCGAGGTGGCGCCCGGGGATCCGCGCTGCCGCGCGCTCGCCGCCCGCTGGCGGCCTCCGGGGCGGCCGGGATGACTTGCCTGCGCCGCCGTGCCGGCGCACAGAGGCGGCGGGGCCAGGATCGGGGAGGAGGAGCATGCGGCCGATCGCTCTGGTGACGGGTGCCGGATCCGGGATCGGGCGCGCCTGTGCGCTCGCGCTCGCCGAGGAGGGCTTTGTGCTGGTGCTGGCCGGGCGCAGGCGGGAGGCGCTCGAGGAGACCGCCGCCGCCATCGCCGCGGCCGGCGGCGAGGCGTGGCTGCAGCCCACCGACGTCGCCGACGCCGATGCGGTGCGGGCGCTGTTCGCCGCCATCGAGGCGCGTCATGGCCGGCTCGACCTGCTGTTCAACAACGCCGGCATCGGCGCTCCGGCGGTGCCGGTGGACGAGCTCGCCCTCGCGGACTGGCGGCGGGTGGTGGAGGTCAATCTCAACGGCATGTTCTACTGCGCCCGCGAGGCCTTCGGCCTGATGCGCCGCCAGCGTCCGCAGGGCGGGCGGATCATCAACAACGGCTCCATCTCCGCCCACAGCCCCCGCCCCTTCTCGGCCCCCTACACCGCCACCAAACACGCCATCACCGGCCTCACCAAGGCGCTCGCCCTGGACGGGCGGCCCTTCGACATCGCCTGCGGCCAGATCGACATCGGCAACGCCGCCACCGACATGACCGCGGCCATGGCGAAGGGGGTGATGCAGGCGGACGGCAGCCTGCGGCCCGAGCCGCGCATGCCGGTGGAGCGGGTGGCGGAGGCGGTGCGCTTCATGGCGCGGCTGCCGCTCGATGCCAACGTCCTCTTCCTGACCGTGATGGCCACCAAGATGCCCTTCGTGGGCCGCGGCTGAGCCCCCTTGCGGGGACGCGGCGCTGCGGGGCGGTGCGGAGCGGGAGCGCGGCCATGACCCCATCCCTCGTCCCGGGAGCGGTGGTGCGCCACCCGGACCGGCCGGAGTGGGGGCTCGGGCGGGTGCAGTCGGTCTCCGGGGAGCGGGCGACGGTGGACTTCGACCACCGGGGCAAGGTCACCCTGGACCTGCGCCGGGTGCGGCTGGTGCTGGTGGAGCCGCCGCGCCCGCCCCATCCCCTGCCCTGATCGCCCACAGATCGCCCGCCCGCCCGAGACGCTCGAGAGCGGCGAGGGCCGCCTCGGGGGGGAGGCCCTGGAAGCGAAAGCGCGCCTCCTCGCCGGCGGTGAAGGCATAGCGGTAGCAGGCGAGCCGGGCGAGGCGGGCGAGACAGCGGCGGGTGTGGGACAGGCGCTCGGGCAGATGCTCGAAGGACAACGCCGCGAGCGGCCGGCTCAGGCCCAAGAGCGCCTCCGCCTCGAGCCCCTCGAGGTCGAGCTTGACGAAGGCGGGCAGGCCGAAGCGGGCGACGAGCCGGTCGAGGGTGGTGGCCTCCACCCGGATCCGGTGCCGGTAGCGCACCCCCTGGCGCTCCATGAGGGCGACGAAGGCGGGATCGGCGCTGGAGACGGTGGGGGTGGCGGGGGCGATGTGGAGGGTGAGGGCGCCGGGTCGGGCGGCGAGGGCCTGCTCCAACACCACCACCCGCTCCTCGCCCGCAAAGCGCCGGCGCAACAGGCGGGCGAAGCGGGGATGGGGTTCGAGGGCCACCACCCGGGCGCCGAGCGCGAGGAAGGTGCGGGTGCGGCTGCCGAGGTGGGCGCCGGCGTCGACGGCGAGCGCGCCTTGGGGGAGATGGGGGCGGTACAGGCGGGCCAGGCGGCGGCGGTGTCCGGGCCGGCATTCGTAGAGGAGCAGGGAGCGGAGCAGCCCGTAGAGCTCCGCCCAACCCCAGCCTGGTATACGCGGATCCCCGTCTGCCATCAAAAGGGTGAGCGACGGTCGCCGAGGATGGCGCGCAGCCGCGCCAGGTCGAGCAGATGGCCGCTGCGGTGCGCCTTGGTCTCCAGATAGAAGGCGTTGTGCGGCCCCCGTCCCGCCCGGTGCGCCACCCGCGCCGCCACCGCGATGCCGTGGCGGGCCAGCGATTCGACCTTGTCGGGATTGTTGGTCAGCAGCCGCACCCGGGGGATGCGCAGCTGGCGCAGCATGGTGGCGGCGGCCAGGAAGTCGCGCTCGTCCGGCTCGAAGCCGAGGTGGATGTTGGCGTCCACCGTATCCAGCCCGCCCCCCTGCAGCCGGTAGGCGCGCAGCTTGTTGACCAGCCCGATCCCCCGCCCCTCCTGGCGCAGGTAGAGCAGCACCCCGCAGCCCTCCTCGCGCATGCGGGCGAGCGCCGCCTCCAGCTGCGGTCCGCAGTCGCAGCGCAGCGAGCCGAAGATGTCGCCGGTGAAACATTCCGAGTGCAGCCGGCAGAGCGGCGCCGTGTCGTGTTCGGGGGTGCCGATCACCACCGCATATTGTTCGATGCCCCCATCGGCCGGGCGGAAGGCGACGAAACGCGCCCGCTCCGCCCGGGCCAGCGGCACCTCCGCCTCCACCACCGGCCGCAGGCTCTGCGCCGACCACATGCGGTAGCGGGCGAGCGCGTCCGCCGCCAGCACCACCGCCCCCTCCCCCTCCGGCGCCACCGCCGCCGCCGGCAGCAGCCGGGCGAGCTTGCACAGCTCCACCGCCGCCTCCTCCTCGGCCGAGGCGAGGCGCACGTCCTGCACCACGAACGGCAGCGGCGCCCGGATCTCCTGCAGGGGATCGGCGAAGGCGGCGAGGATCTCGGCCCGCCGCCGGCCGGCCAGCAACACCCGGTAGCTGCGCTCCGCCTCCACCGGAAAGCCCAGGGTGAGCAGCCGCCAGCCGCTCAGCACCAGGTCCGTCGCCGGCCGCTCCAGCACCTCCGCCGGCGCCGTCTCCACCGCCCAGGCGCACACCCGCTGTCCGCCGCGCAGCTCCACCCCCACCCCGCAGCGCAGCGCCCGCTCCGCGAGCGCGATCGCGAACATCCCCTCCATCGCATCCCGCCCCAAGGCCATCTCCCGTTCCCGAAGCCGGCCGCGCGTCTCACATAAACCTGGACCGGCGGCGAACCAATTCCCCGCGCTCAGCCGCCCTCACGGACATACGATCACAGCCCGCTTGTCCGAACCCGGCCGAAGGCGCATGTTGACGGTCGGATCCGGGGGATCCCAGCCGCCGTGGCCACGAGCCGTTCCCTCCCCTTCGCCGCACCGGCTTCGGCGGGGCTCGTCTGCGCGCCCGTGGTCGCCGCCGCCGCCCTGTGGCTCGGCCTCGCCCCCCTTCCCGCACTCGCCACCTACGGGCTTTTGGTGCTGCTGGTGGCGCTCGCCTTCCGCCGCCAGGGCCTTGCGGTGTTCGGCCCCGCCAACGCCCTCACCCTGTTGCGCTACGCGCTGGCCCTGCTGCTGCTGCTGGACGGGGTGGCGGAGCGGGCGGTCTCCTGGTCGCTGTTCGCGGTGGCGGCGGCGGCGCTGCTGCTGGACGCCCTGGACGGCCGGCTCGCCCGCCGGCTCGGCTGCGCGAGCCGCTTCGGCGCCCGCCTCGACCTGGAGGCGGACGCCCTCTTCCTCCTCGCCGCCGGCTCCGCCCTGTGGCTCGCCGGCCGCGCCGGCCCCTGGGTGCTGCTCGCCGGGCTGCTGCGTCCCGCCTTCCTGCTCGCCGGCCGGATGATTCCGCGGCTGGCCCGCCCGCTGCCGCCGAGCCGCCGGCGCGCCTGGGTGTGCGGCGGCGCCGCCACCGCTCTCGCCCTCGCCCTCGCCCCGCCGCTCGCCCCCGCCGCCGCGGCGGTGCTGGCGGCCCTCGCCACCTGGGCCCTCGCCTTCTCCTTCGCCCGCGACCTCTGGATCCTGCTGCGGCCCCGCACCCCATGACCCGGCGCCGGCTCGCGGTGGCGGCGTCCGCGCTGCTCGGCCTCGACCTCCTGCTGCAGCCGGCCTCGCCCCTCCCGCCGGCGGCGGAGCTCCTGTTCGGCGCCGGTTTGCTGTTGCTCGTGCCCCGCCCCGCCGTTGCGCGCGCGGTGGCGGCGCTGTGGCTGCTGCTCGCGCTGCTGGCCCTCGCCGAGTTTGCGCTGGAGCTGCAGTTCGGACGCCCGCTGCGGCTTGCCGACGATGTGCGGCTCGTCGGGGTGCTGTGGGAGGTGCTGTGGCAGGTGTTGCCCTCCGGGGTGGGGGCGCTCGCCCTCGCCCTCGCCCTCGCGCTGCCGGCGGCGTGCTTCGCCCTCGCCCGGCTCGCCGCCCGCGCGCTGCTGCAGCTGGCGCCGGGGCGAAGGCGGCTCGGCGCGCTGTGCGCGGCGCTCGCCCTGCTCGCCCCGGCCCTGCCCGGCCCGCCGCTCTCCACCGCCGCCTCCGAGCGCCTCCTGGCCCAGTTCGCCCGCTACCGGGAGGGGGAGGCCAAGCGGGCGCGGCTGCGCGAACAACTGGCCCGCCCCGATCCCATCCCGGCGCCGCCGCCGGGAGCCGCCCTCGGGCGCCGGGATGTGCTCGTCCTGTTCGTCGAATCCTACGGACGGGCGGCGCTCGCCCAGGCGGGGATCCGCGAACAGGTGCGGCCCGCCCTGGCAGCACTCGCCCGCCGTGCCCGGGCGCTCGGACTGGCGAGCGCAAGCGGCCTCATTCGCTCCCCCACCGCCGGCGGCCGCTCCTGGCTCGCCCACGCCACCCTCCTCACCGGCCTGTGGATCGACGAACAGGCGAGCTACGCCCTGCTCACCCGCAGCCGCCCGCGCACCCTCGCCCATCTGTTCGCCGCCTCCGGCCACCGCACCCGGCTCCTCGCCCCGGCCGTCGCCCGCCCCTGGCCCCAGGCCGCCGCCTACGGCTTCGAACGGGTCCTCACCGCCCCGGAGCTCGGCTACGCCGGGCCGCGTTTCGGCTGGCCGCCGGTGCCGGACCAGTTCGCCCTCGCGGCGCTCTTCCGCCGCGAGCTCCGCCCCCGCCCGCGGCCGCCGGTGTTCGCGGTGGTCCTGCTCGCATCAAGCCACAGCCCCTTCGCCCCGCTGCCGCCGCTCGTGCCCTGGGAGGAGCTGGGCGACGGGAGCCGCCTCAAGCCGCCCAAAGACGCAGACCCGCCCGCCGCCCTCTGGCTGCGCCCCGCCCGCCTCAAGCGCGCCTACGCGCGCGCCATCGCCCGGGTGCTCGCCACCCTCGAATCCTTCCTCGCCGACCGCCTTGCGCCCTGCACCCTACTCATCGTGGTGGGCGACCACGAGCCGCCCGGGCTGGTCCTGGGCGGGCCGCCCGGCGATGCGGTGCCGATCCATCTGCTCAGCGACGATCCGCGCCTGCTCCGCCCCTTCCTGGCCCGGGGCCTGCGCCCGGGGCTGTGGCCCGACCTGCGCCCGCCCTCGCTCGGCATGGACGCCCTCTTCGCCCTCCTCGAAGAAGCCCATGCGGTGCCGGCAAGCCGCCACTGTCCGCTCAGCGGCGCTCCGGATCCGGCACCCAGGAGCAGGAAAGCGGCCGGGACTCCCCGGGGCGCATCTGCCACGCCCCAAGCGGCCGCCCCGCGCGGTCCAGCACCACCGCCGAGAGGGGACCGCCCTGGCCGGCGCCGGAATCGAGATGGAGGAGGCGGGCGCCCCGAGCGCCCGTGCGCATGCGCAGCTTAAGATCGCTCAGGGGATCGTGGCCGGCGATCACCAGCAGCCCCTCCGGCAGCCGATCGAGCCAGTCGTACACCCGCACCGGCAGCCCCCGCGCATCCCGCCCGCGGGTCTGGCCGTAGAGGGCGTGGTGCCGCCCGCGCCGGTCGAGCCGCGCCACCGGCGGCAGCATCTCCGGCAGCACCGCCCCGTGCACCATCACGGCAGCCCCGAGCCCCAGCACGTAGGGCATGCGGGGATAGCAGCGGAGGAAGGCCTCGCGGAGGCGCGCTCCGTCGCAGGCGGCGGCGAGCTGCGCGAGGGTCGCGCCGAGCTCGGCATTCCGCACCTCCCCTCCCCGCACCAGATGGCGCCACAGCCGCTCGTCGTGGTTGCTGCGCAGCAACAGCCCCGCTCCCGCCGCGACCAGCCGCAGCATGCGGCGCAGCACCCCGGCCGGCGCCGGCCCCCGGTCCACGAGATCGCCCAAGGCGACCAGGAACAGCCCCTCCTCCGCGGCCAGGGCGCACAGGGGGGCGAACAGCTCCTCCCGGCCGTGGACGTCGCCCACCACCAGCACCCCCCGGAAGGCGGGGGGGAGCGCGATGTGGGCGGAGTCCAGCGGCGGCTGCGAGGCCTCCGCCTCCCTCATCCCCTCCTCCGCCGCAGCACCGCCCAACCGCCGCCCGGTTGCATCCCTCCCAAGCCCTCGCCACAATGCGTTCCGTTTGAGGGGGATCCATGCCGGCCTCGGTCCGCTACCGTCTCGACCCGCTGGAGGAGGGGGTGCTGCTCGTGGCCAGGAGCGCGAAGGGGCTCGTGCGGGTCGCCTTCGGCTTCGCGCCGGCGTCGTTGGGTGCGGCGCTGCGGGGGTGCGATGCCCGCCCCGATCGCGGCGACCGGCTGCTGGCCGCGGCGGCGGAGCGGATCCGGAGCTGGTTCGACGATCCCGCCACGCCCCTCGACGACCTGCCCCTCGACCCGCCGGGCACCCCCTTCCAGCTTCGGGTGTGGGCGGAGCTGCGCCGGCTGCGTGCCGGGGAGGTGGTGAGCTACGGGGCGCTCGCCGCCCGCATCGGCCGGCCGCGGGCGGCCCGGGCGGTGGGCGCCGCCTGCCGGGCCAATCCCCTGCTGTTCGTGATCCCCTGCCACCGGGTGGTGGGAAGCCGGGACCTGGGCGGCTTCGGCCGCCTCGGGCTCGCCTTCAAGCGCCGGCTCCTGGCCCGGGAGGGGGTGACGTTCGCCGCCCCGCCATCGCCGTTGTAAGACCTCAGCCACGGGAGGATCCGTCATGGCCGTCTCCGCCACCGAAGACACCCAGCAGGTCAAGGAACTGGCCGCCCCCCTGTTCGAGGGCCGGGGGTGGATGAAGTTCCTCGGCGTGGTGCTGATCCTCCAGGGGGTGGTGCTGGCCATCAGCGTGGTGGGCATCGTGGTGGCGTGGCTGCCGATCTGGGCCGGGGTGGTGCTCTACCAGGCCGCCGCCGGGCTCGAGGGGGCGGAGTTCACCGGCGAGAAGCCGCGGCTGCTGCGCGCCTTCGGCAAGCTCAAGCTGTTCTTCATCCTCAACGGCATCACGGTGCTGGTGCTGCTGGTGTTCAGCCTGTTCATGGGGGTGATCGGCGGCCTCATGCAAGGGGCCATGATGTAGGAGGCATGAGCCGCGAGGACTTCCTCCGCTGGGAAGCGCGCTGGCGCGCCCGCAGCCATGATCTCTCACAGCCCGAGCCCTTCCTGATCCGCCATCTGCCGCTGTTGCGCCCGGGGCGGGTGCTGGACGTGGCCTGCGGCGCCGGCCGCAACGCCCTCGCCCTGGCGGCGCGGGGCTTTCGGGTCACCGCCCTGGACATCGCCCCAAGCGCCCTCGCCCTTCTGCGCCACCGGGCGCGGGAGTTCGGGGCGCGCATCGCGGTGCGCGAGGGGGATCTGGACGATCCCGCCGCCCTCCGCGGGCTTGCGGGTTTCGACGATCTGCTGGTGATCCGCTACAAGCCCTCCCGTCCCCAGTGGCTGCGCCTGCTCGACTGCCTGCGGCCGGGGGGACGGCTCGTGCTGTGCAGCTTCGCCCTGGAGGACCACCTGCTGGGCGGTGCGCGCCGCGAACGCTGTCTCGTGCGCGCCGAGCTCGCCGAGCTGTTCGCCGGCCGCCTGCGCCTGCTTGTGTGGGAGGCGTTCGCCCAGGACGGGCGGCAGCTGGCGGGCTCGGTGTGGGAGAAGGAGGACGTGAGAGGGTGAGCAGCTACGAACGTTACGACCGCACCGCCGCCCACTACGACGCCACCCGCTGGGCGGCCGGACACGAGATCCTGCTCGGCTGCCTCGCCCAGGCCGCCCGGCCGCTTGCGCGCATGCGGCTGCTGGATGCCGGCTGCGGGACCGGCAACTACGCCCGGCTGCTGGTGGAGCGGGTGGCGCGCATCGAGGCGGTGGACCTCGAGCCGGCCATGCTGGCCCGGGCCCGCGACAAGCTCGCGGAGGCCCGGCGGGCGGGGCGGATCGGCTTCCACCGCGCCTCGGTGCTGGCCCTGCCCTTCCCGGACGCCAGCTTCGACGGGGTGATGGCCAACCAGATGCTGCACCATCTGCCCGGCCGGGCGGGCGACCCCTTCTGGGGCTGGCGGCGGGCGCTGGCGGAGTTCGCCCGGGTGCTGCGCCCGGGCGGGGTGCTGGCGATCACCACCTGCTCGCACCTCCAGCTCGAGAAGGGCTACTGGTACTATGCCCTGATCCCGCAGGCGGCGGCGCGCTTGCGCGCCCGCTACCTCGATCTCGGGCCGCTCGAGGCGGAGCTGCGGCGGCTCGGGCTCACACCCCGCGGCCGCTTCGTGCCCACCGACCTGGTGCTGATGGGAGAGGCCTATTTCGACCCCCGCGGTCCCCTGGACCCGAGCTGGCGGGCGGGGGATTCCGCCTGGGCGCTGGTGGAGGAGGAGGAGCTGGCCCGAGCGCTCGACACCCTCTCCCGGCTCGCCGCCGCCGGAGGGCTCGCAGAGTTCCTGCGCACGCGCGACGCCCTCAGGCCCGAGATCGGCCAGATGACGGTGCTCTATGCGGTGCGATGAGGAGGAGGCCATGTATTTCGTGCGGGTGCGCGACCGCATCATGATCGCCCACTCCTTCAAGGGCGAGAGCTTCGGACCGGCCCAGCGGCTGCACGGCGCCACCCTGGTGGTGGAGGCGGAGCTGCGCGGCGAGCGGCTCAGCGCGGAGGGGTTCCTCGTCGACATCACCCGCCTGCGCGAGCTGCTGAGCGAGATTTTGAGCGAGCTCGACTTCCACAACCTCGACGAGCTGCCCGCCTTCGCCGGCCGGAACAGCACCGTCGAGGTGGTGGCCCGCTTCCTCCACGGCCGCCTGGCGGAGGCCATCCGCGCCGGCCGGCTGGGGCCCGGCAGCGAACAGGTGCGGGAGCTCGTGATCGACATCCGCGAGAGCGACCTCGCCCGCGCCGGCTATGCGGGCCCGCTGTGAGGAAGACGGGCTCTGGGCGGGCGCCGCGCGCTGTGGCAGAGTGGGCGGGCCGCACGATCGCGGCGCCACAAGGTTCCCTCAGCCACCATTCCAGGGAGGTGCCATGTTGTCTGCGACCCGTCGAACCCTGATCCTGGCCGCCTTCGCCTCCGGCCTCGCCCTGCCGGCGCTGGCCTTCGATCCCGGCGAGGTGGAGTGCATCGCGCCCGCCAATCCCGGAGGGGGCTGGGACTTCACCTGCCGTCAGGTGGGCAAGGCGCTCTTCGATCTCGGCATCGTCGCCAACCCGGTGCGGGTCACCAACATGGCCGGCGGCGGCGGCGGCATCGCCTTTGCCTATGTGGTGAGCAAGCGCAACCAGGACCCGCACCTGCTGGTGGCCGCCTCCACCGCCACCACCACCCGCCTCGCCCAGGGCGCCTATGTGGACATGAGCCCGGAGATGGTGCGGTGGGTCGGCACCGTGGGGGCCGACTACGGGGTGATCGCGGTGGCCCCGGACAGCCCCTTCACCAGCCTCGGCGATCTCATGCAGGCGCTCGCCGAACGCCCCGAGGAGGTGTCGATCGCCGGCGGTTCCGCCTTCGGCGGCTGGGACCATCTCAAGGTGCTGATCGCCGCCAAGGCGGCCGGGGTGGCGGACGTCACCCGGATCAAATACGTGGCCTACAAGGGCGGCGGCGAGGCGCTCACGGCGCTGTTGGGCGGCCATGTGCAGGCCTTCTCCGGCGACATCTCGGAGGTGGTGGGCTTCATCGAGGCGGGCCAGGTGCGGGTGCTCGCCGTGCTGGCGCCGGAACGGCTGCCGGGCAAGCTCGCCGACATCCCCACCGCCCGCGAACAGGGCATCGACGCCATCGGCGCCAACTGGCGCGGCTTCTACGCGCCGGGCGGCATCTCCGAGGAGGCCTACGACTTCTGGGTGGAGGCGGTGCGCCAGGTGTATGAGTCCGAACTGTGGAAGGAGGTGATGGCGCAAAGCGGCCTCATGCCCTTCGCGCGCTTCGGCGCCGAGCTGGAGCGGTTCGTGCGCCAGCAGACGGCGGACATCGAGGCGCTCTCGCGCGAGATCGGCCTCTTGAAGTAGGGGCGGATTTCGGAATCCGAGCGAAAGGGGCGGGGATGAGCGACCGCATCCTCGGGATTTGCGCGCTGCTCTTCGCGCTCGGCTTCGTGTTCGAGGCGCGGCGCATCTCCGCCCCCTTCCTGGTCGATCCGCTCGGGCCCCAGACCTTTCCCATGCTGGTGGGCGGGCTGATCGGGGCGGCGGCGCTGTGGCCGCTTGTGCGCCCCGATCCCGCGCCCGCCTGGCCGGCGCCGGGGCGGATCGGGGAGCTTGTGGCGGCGTTCGCGGCCATGGTGCTCTACGCGCTGGCGCTGCGCCCGCTGGGGTTCCTGCTCGCCACCGTGCCCTTTGCCGCCTTCCTCGCCTGGCGGCTCGGCGGCGGGCCCGGCGCGAGCCTGCTCTTCGGCCTGCTGGTGGCGCTGTTGCTGCGGTTTGTCTTCGCCTCCCTGCTCGGCCTCTCCCTCCCCTCCGGCCCGCTCGGCTTCTAGGCGACGCGCCATGGACATCCTCGCCCTGCTCGGCCAAGGCTTCTTGGTGGCGCTCAGCCCCGCCCACATCGCGCTCGCGCTGCTCGGCTGCGTGCTCGGCACCCTGATCGGGGCCCTGCCGGGGCTGGGGCCGGCCAATGGGGTGGCGATCCTGATCCCCCTCGCCTTCTCCCTCGGGCTCACCCCCACCGCCTCCCTCATCCTCCTCACCAGCGTCTACTACGGCGCCATGTACGGCGGCCGCATTTCCTCGATCCTGCTCAACATCCCCGGCGACGAGCCGGCGCTGATGACCACCCTCGACGGCTATCCCCTGGCGCGCCAGGGGCGCGCCGGCGAGGCCCTCGCCCTGTCGGCGGTCGCCTCCTTCATCGGCGCGCTGTTCGCCACCGTCGGCCTCATGCTGTTCGCGCCCCTGCTCGCCCGCTTCGCCCTGCTGTTCGGCCCCGCCGAATATTTCGCGCTCTACGGCCTCGCCTTCGCCGCCCTGGGCGGCATCGCCGGCCGCAACCCGGCCAAGGCGCTGCTCGCCGCCGGTCTCGGGCTGGCGCTGGCGCTGGTCGGCTACGACACCACCACCGGCGTGCCCCGCTACACCTTCGGCCTCATGGAGCTGTTCGAGGGCATCGACTTCCTGATCGCCATCGTCGGTCTGTTCGCGGTGAGCGAGGTGCTGCTGTTCCTCGAGCACGCCCGCGGCCGGGCGCCGCGGGTGCCGGCGCTCGGCCGCATCACCGTCCCCCTTCGGGTGCTGCGGCGCTGTCTGCCGGCCAGCCTGCGGGGGACGCTGTTGGGCTTTTTCGCCGGCATCCTGCCGGGGGCCGGCGCCTCCCTCGGCAGCTTCCTCGCCTATACCCTGGAAAAGCGCGTCTCCGACCGCACCGGCAGCTTCGGCCGCGGCGATCCGCGCGGGGTGGCGGCGCCGGAGGCCGGCAACAACGCCGCCGCCGGCGGGGCGCTCATCCCCATGCTCACCCTGGGCGTGCCCGGCTCCGGCACCACCGCGGTGCTGCTGGCCCTGCTGATGGCGCTCGGCATCACCCCGGGACCGCTGCTGTTCGCCGAGAAGCCGGAGCTGGTGTGGGGGCTGGTGGCGGCGCTGTTCTTCGCCAATGTGGTGCTGCTCGCCCTCAACCTGCCGCTCGTGGGCCTGTTCGTGCGGCTGCTCGCCCTGCCGGCCTGGATCCTGATGCCCACCGTGACCCTGGTCGCCTTCCTCGGCATCTACTCCATCAGCAACAACAGCTTCGACCTGTTGGTCATGCTCGCCTTCGGGGCGTTGGGCTATCTGCTGCGCAAGCTCGACGTGCCGCTCGTGCCGATCATCCTCGGCATCCTGCTCGGCAACGAAATGGAGGACAATCTGCGCCGGGCGCTGTTGATCTCGGACGGCGATTGGGGGGTGCTGGTGCAGAGCCCGCTCGCCAAGGGCCTGTGGCTCGCCGCCGCGGCGGCGCTGCTGGCGCCGCTCGTCTTGGGCCGGCTGGTGGAACGGCGGCGGCGGGCCTTGTTCGAGCGCGGCTCCTGAGGCTTGCGCTCCGGGTCCGGAGGAGTCAGGGAAGCGCCCGGCGCTGTGGAGAGCCGCGTGCGCGCGCCCAGGATCGTCTCCCTGTTCTTCACCCTGCCCGGCTCGCGCCCGGGACTGGTGCTGGCCTGCCTGCTGGTGGCGAGCCTGGTGGAGGGGATCGGTTTCGCGAGCCTGTTGCCGGCGCTGGCGCTGGTGGCGGAGGGCGAGGCCGGGGGTTCGCCGCTCGGACGGATGGTGGCGGAGGCGCTGCGGGGGGTGGGGCTGGAGCCGGACTTCGGCCTGCTGCTCGCCGTGGTGGCGGCCGCCATGCTGGTCAAGGCGCTGCTGATGGTGGCCATCTACCGGGTGGTGGCGGCGACCGCGGCGGAGGTGAGCGCACGCCTGCGCGAGCGCCTGCTCGCCGCCCTGTTGGACGCGCGCTGGCTCTATTTCGTGCGCGCGCCCACCGGCCGCTTCGCCAACGCCATGGGCATCGAGGCCCACCGCTGCGGCGACGGCTATGTGCTGTCCGCCAATGCGGTGGTGTTCACCCTCCAGGGCCTGATCTACCTGGCCGTCGCCCTCGTGGTGTCCTGGCCGCTGGCGCTCACCGCGGTGCTGGCGGCGGGCGGGGTGATGTCCGCCCTCACCGCCATCATCCGCCGCATCCGCAGGAGCAGCCGCAAACGGGTGCAGGCGACGCGGGCGATGGCGGTGCTGGTCACCGACACCTTCGCCAACATCAAGCCGATCAAGGCGATGGGGCGGGAGCGGGCGTTCGCCGCCTTCATCGGCCGGGAGATCGCCCGGGTGCGCCGGGCGGTGCGGCGCCAGATGGCGCATCGGGAGGCCTTCGCGGCGCTCCAGGAGGGGCTTCTGGTGGCGGTGCTGGCGGCCGGCTTCTACCTGGCCTGGAAGCTGTTCCGGGTCTCGGCGGCGGAACTCATCGTAAGCGGGCTTTTGCTCGCCCGCATCGCCTTCACCCTCGGCAAGGTGCAGAAGGCCTACCAGCGTTCGGTGGAGTTCGAGCCGAGCTTCCGCCACCTCGAGGAGGCCATCGCCGAGGCGGAGGCGGCGGCGGAGCGCAAGGACGGCCGGCCGCCGCCGCCGCTCGCGCGCGAGATCCGCTTCGAAGGGGTGGGCTTCGCCTACGATTCCCGACCGGTGTTCGAAACCCTCACCCTCACCCTGCCCGCCCACCGGCTGATCGTGGTCACCGGCCCCTCCGGCTCCGGCAAGACCACCCTCGTGGATCTGCTGCTCGGCTTCCTGGAGCCGAGCCGGGGGGAGATCCTCGTCGACGGCGTGCCCCTCGCCGCCATCGACCGCCGCGCCTGGCGCCGCCGGGTGGGCTACGCCCCCCAGGAGCTGGCGCTCCTGCACGCCACCGTGCGGGACAATCTGACCCTGGGCGATCCCGCCATCGGCGACGAGGACCTCGCCTGGGCGCTGGAGCTGGCCGAAGCACGGGACATCGTCGCCGCCCTCCCGGAAGGGCTTGCCACCTCGGTGGGCGAGCGCGGGCTGATGCTCTCGGGCGGCCAGCGCCAGCGCCTGTCGCTCGCCCGCGCCCTCGCCTGCCGGCCGCGGCTGTTGATCCTGGACGAGGTCACAAGCGCCCTCGACCTCGCCACCGAGCGCCGCCTGTGCCGCCGGCTGGCCGGCCTCACCGGCGCGATGACCATCCTCGCCATCACCCACCGGCCCGCCTGGCTGGAGGTGGCGGACTGGGTGCTCGATCTGAGCCGCGGCACCCTCGAGGCGGGGCCGCGGGCGGCGGTGGTCAGGAGCCGGACTTGATGGCGATGCGCTTGGGCCGCACCTCGGGCTTCTTGGGCAGGGTGACGGTCAGCACCCCCTTGTCGAAGGTGGCCTCGATGCGCTCCTCGTCCACCTCGCTCGGCACCGGCACCCGCCGCAGGAAGGAGCCGTAGGAGCGCTCCATCAGATAATAGCCCTTCTCGCTCTCCTCCCGCTCCTGCTTTTTCTCGCCCCGGATGGTCAGCACCCCGTCGGCGAACTCGATCTCCACATCGCCGAGCTCCACACCGGGCAGCTCCGCCTGCACCACCACCGCACCCTCGGTCTCCTTGACGTCGACCCGGGGCACCAGCACCGCCCCGCCGCCGGCCGCCCGCGGCAGGCCGAAGCTGCGCGAGACCTCCTCGAACAACCGGTCCATCTCCCGCCGCAGCGCCGCAAAGGGATCCTCGGCAAGCTCCCGCCGTCCCAACAAACCCGGCAAACGCACATCCGTCATGACCGATCTCCCGCAACACATCCCCATCCATGCTGCATAAAGGCACGCAGGGGGGCGGAATCAACCGGAGGTGCGCCGCCCCGGCCCTGGACGGAAATCCGTACATCCGTATACTCACGGTGGGACCCGGTCCGAGCGCGCATGGACGAACGCAAGCTCACCGTCACGCTGCCCGCCGCGGTGGTGCGCCAGCTCAAGGCGCAAAGCGCGGCCCGGGAGACCACCGTGCGCGTGCTGCTCCTCGAAGCCCTGGCCCAGGCCGGCTACGCGGTGCCCGCCGAGACCATCCGCGACCGCCGGCGGCGGGGCGATTCGGTACATCGTTCACAACGCCACCGGAAAGGTCCGTGAGCATGGCGGACAAACAGGTCGACCTGTTCCTGGACAGCCTCATCCACGCCCCCTTCAAGGACGACCGGGCACTCATGGAGTTCCCCTTCTTCTCCCTGCAGAAGACGCCGCGCATGCGCCCCTTGATCTACGACGACGGCAAGGTGCGCATCGAGGTGAAGCCCGGCGAGAAGGGGCTCGCCACCATCTGGGACAAGGACGTGCTCATCTACATCGCCTCCATCATCAACGACCGCATCGAACGCGGCCTGCCGGTGGAACGCACGGTGCGCTTCAACGCCCACAACTTCCTCAAGGTGACCGGCCGCGGCACCGGCAAACGGGCCTACGAACTGTTCCTCGACGCCCTCTTCCGCCTCCGCTCCACCACCATCCTGACCACCATCGAAGCGGGCGAGGTCAAGGAACGGCGCGGCTTCGGCTGGATCGAGACGTTCCGCATCCACGAACGCCGCACCCGCTCCGGCAAGAAAATCATGTCCTCCTGCGAGATCACCCTCAACGACTGGATGTTCCGCGCCATCGTCAAGGACCGGAGGGTGCTGACCATCAACCAGGAATACTTCTCGCTCTCCATGGGACTCAAGCGCAGACTCTACGAGCTCGCCCGCAAACACTGCGGACACCAGGAGAAATGGGTGATCAGCCTCCCCAAGCTGATCGAGAAATGCGGCTCGGTGCTGGAGCCCCGCTTCTTCAAACCCCAGCTCAAGAAAATCGTCGAGGACGACGACCTCCCCGACTACCACATCGCCATGAGCTGCGACGCCGCCGACGGCGAGGACGGCGCCCACGGGCTCGATTCCCGCAAATGGGCGAGCAACGAGCGCATCCTCGTGAGCTTCTGGCCGCGCGGCGCGCCGAGCCCGGAAATCCTGCCGCCGCCCGCCTGAAGCCGGAGCCGCATTCGGTACATCACCCACACGGCAGCCACCGCCGCAGCCCAAAACACCGGCAGACCGGCGCCGGAGGCGATTCGGTACATCGTCCACATCGCCGCGGCTCGGCCGCCGCCGCGGGATCCCGCACACCCGCAGGCCCACGACAGCCCCCCGCAAGGGGCGATTCGGTACATCATCCACACCGCCCCGATCCCCCAACACGCACGCCACGCACGCCACACCCTTGGCCCGCGCCGGCCCGCGCGCGCCGCCGGCAAGGCTCCCCGATTCGGTACATCATCCACAGACGATGCAGCCACGGACGATCCGCCCCCCCCGCAACACACCGGCCCCGCCCACCGATTCGGTACATCATTCACACCCGCGCATCCGCACGGCACACCCAGGCGCACTGCAGCCCGATCCCCCGGTCCCCGATTCGGTACATCATCC
>JALSGW010000204.1 GCA_026982585.1 Alphaproteobacteria bacterium
CGGCGCGCTTGGAGACCTTGAGCCGGCTGTCGAGCTTAAGCCGCCCCTCTTCGAGCGCCTCGAAGAGCAGGTACAAGGTCATCATCTTGGTCATGGAGGCGGGGCGAATGGTGCGATCGGGCGCCTCGGCATAGAGCACCCGGCCGCTTGCACTCTCCATCACGATCGCCGCCTTGGGCGGATGCCCCGCAAACGCCAGCACCGGGAAGAGAGCGAGCGCCAGAACCCCGAGCCACACGCGCATCCCGCACAAGCCTCCAGCACAGCATTCCGCACCCGTCCGCAGGCGCCGCCCTCCCCGCTGCGCCCGGATTTCGACTTTCGGTTGTCGGACCGAGCGGTATGCCAAGAAGGTTAACCAAAACTTAAAAGAAAAGCGCGCCCCCGCCAACCCCTGGCCGCAGCGCCGCCGGCGGACCCCGGTACGCCTGTGCCGCAACCCTTTCCGGTCCGGGGCTGCGGGCGGGAGCCGGGATCGGTCCGAGCGCGCCGGTCCCTCAGCTGTGCGCGGCCTCGCGCAAGGCTTGCAGCAGCTCGTCGAACAGGGCCGGGGGCGGCGCCTCGAAGCACAGCGGACGGTCGAGGATCGGGTGGGTGAAGGCGAGCCTGCGGGCGTGCAGGAGCAGCCGTCCCGGTGCGGCGAGACGGTCTTTGAGCGGCGGGTGCAGCTTGGGTCTCCGGCGCGGCCGGTAGAGGGGATCCCCCAGCACCGGATGGCCGATGTGGTGGAGGTGGACGCGGATCTGGTGGGTGCGTCCGGTCTCGAGCCGGAGCTCCAGCCGGGCCGCGAGAATGCCGGCGGCCTCCACCACCCGGTAGTGGGTGACCGCGTGTTTGCCCCCCTCCACCACCGCCATGCGCTTGCGGTCCCGGGGATCGCGGGCGATGGGCGCATCGATGCGGCCCCGGGTGGGATGGGGCAGGCCCCACACCAGCGCCTCGTACACCCTCTCGATACTGTGCAGGGTGAACTGGGCGGCGAGCCCGAGGTGGGCGCGGTCGTGCTTGGCCACCACCATCACCCCGGAGACGTCCTTGTCGAGCCGGTGCACGATCCCCGGCCGGGCGACCCCGCCGATCCCGGAGAGACTCTCGCCGCAATGCGCGAGCAGCGCGTTCACCAGGGTGCCGCGGGCGTGGCCGGCCGCCGGGTGCACCACCATGCCGGCGGGTTTGACCACCACCAGCAGATGGGCATCCTCATATAGAACGGTGAGCGGGCGCGTCTCCGCCTCGGGGGCCGGCGGCTCCGGCGGCGGCAGCTCGACGCGGTAGCGCCGTCCCGGTTTGACACGGTAGGAGGGCTCATCTATCGGCCGCCCGTTCTCGCGCACGCGGCCCTCGCGGATGAGCGCCTGGGCGCGGGAGCGGGTGAGCTCCGGCAGCCGTGCGGCGAGGAAACGATCGAGGCGTTCGCCGCGCGCGTCCTCTTCGGCTTCGATCAACACGGAATCGGCGCTCATGGCGGGGGATCGACAGTGGAGGGTTGGCTCAAGCTGGTCAAGGTGTTCGTGGTGGTGGCGGGCGTGGTGCTGGTTGTCGGTACCGCGCTCTTGATCGGGCTCCTGGTGCAGCGGGCGGGGCGCGCCCCGGCGGATCTCGCGGCGCCGAGCCCGCTTCGCATCCCGCCGGCGATGCGGGTGGAGGAGGTGACGCTGGGCGGCGAGCGGCTCCTGTTGACGCTGCGCGATTCCCAAGGGGTGCTGCATCTTTTGGTGGTGGACGCGGCCTCCGGCCGTACCGTCGGCTTCCTCAGGGTCGAGCCGGGATCCTGATCGCGACGACATCCGGCATGCGGGCGTGTTGGGAGGTCGAGATCCAGGAGCTCGGACGGGAGGGGGACGGGGTGGCCTGGCGCGACGGCCGCCGGCTGTTCGTTCCCTGGACCCTGCCCGGCGAGCGCTGGCGGGTTCGGGTGACCGGGGGAGGCCGGGACGGGCTGCGGGGCGAGCCGGAGGTCTGTCTCGCCGCGGTGGAGCGGGCTGGGCCCCGATGCCGCCATTTCACCCGCTGCGGGGCCTGCCGCCTGCAGCATCTGCCGCCCGCGCTGTATCGCGCGTTCAAACGGGAACGGGTGTTGCGGGAGCTCTGCCGCCGCGGCCTCGGGGAGGTGCCGCTTGAGCCGCTTCTTGAGGTGCCGCTCGCATCCCGGCGCCGGATCCGGCTTGCCTATCGCCGCACCCCAAAGCAGGTGGTGCTCGGCTTCCGCCGGCTGCGCGGCCACGATCCCATCGACGTCGAGGAGTGTCCGGTGGCCCGCCCGGAGCTGGTCCGCCGGCTGCCGCTCCTGCGCCGCCACCTGGCCGCGATCGGGGCGGCGGGCGAGGCCGGAGAGGTGATGCTTTGCGAGATGGCGAACGGGGTGGAGCTGGTGCTGAGGTTTCCCCTCACACCCTCGCTCGGGGATCGGGAGCGGCTCGCGGCGCTCGCCGAGGAGCTCGACCTGGCCCGGGTGGCGGTCGCCGGCCCGGCGGGGGTGGAGCCGGTGGTGGTGCGGCGGGAGCCTGTTTTGGTGCTGGGATCCTTCCGGGTGGCGGTGCCGCCGGGCGC
This sequence comes from Alphaproteobacteria bacterium, assembly GCA_026982585.1. Lineage (GTDB taxonomy): Bacteria > Pseudomonadota > Alphaproteobacteria > Geminicoccales > Geminicoccaceae > HRBIN39. The sequence goes on from JALSGW010000204.1 coordinate 2,551, forward strand.
CTTCCTCCAGCCCACCTGGGAGAGCGAGCGGCTGCTCGGGGACTTCGTCGGTCGGTGGCTTGCGCGGGGCGATCGGGTGGCCGACCTGTACGCCGGTCTGGGCGCCTTGACCCTTCCTCACGCCGCGAGACTGCGGCGTCTTGTGCTCATGGAGGAGCATGCCGCCTGTATCGCCGCACTGCGGCGCGCGCTCGGGAACAGCGCGGTGGTCGGCGCGGTGCGGCGCGACCTCGAACGTCGTCCCCTGCTCGCCGAGGAGGGGCCGTGGGATGTGCTGGTGCTCAATCCTCCCCGGCG
>JALSGW010000205.1 GCA_026982585.1 Alphaproteobacteria bacterium
CTACTACCGCCCGGAGGATGTGGCGCTGTTGCGCGAGATCAAGGTGCTTTTGCGCGAGGAGGGGTACACGATCAAGGGCGCGCAGAAGCTGCTGCGCCAGCGTCGGCGGGCGGGACGGGCGCCGGAATCGGAGCGGGTGCCGGAGCCGGGGCTGGGCGAGCTTGCGGAAAGGCTTCGGACGCTCGCAGAGCGGCTTCGCAAAGGGGCGGAGGACGAGATGCCTCCGGGTGAGCCGAGCGCAGGCTGAGGCGGTTTTTGCTGGGGCCCGGAGCGCAGCTGCGGCGGCCACGCAAAACGCCGCAGCGGGGCTGTGCGCGTCTTGACAGGGCCGCGTGCCGGCGTCCTAGTGGCGATGGTGCCGCGCGCGGGTGCGGCGCTTCAGCCAATGGGGACGAGGATGAACGCGGTCGCCAAGTGTCCATTCACCCTGGACGCTTTGAAACATACCACGCTGGGCGGCAGTTCGGTGCGCAACTGGTGGCCGAACCAGCTCAATCTGAAGCTTCTGCATCAAAACCCGCCCAATCTCTCGCCGAGGGATCCGGGTTTCAACTATGCGGAGGAATTCGCCAAGCTCGACTATTTCGCCCTCAAGGAGGACCTCCGCCGGCTGATGACCGAATCGCAGTCCTGGTGGCCGGCCGACTACGGGCATTACGGTCCTCTGATGATCCGCATGGCCTGGCATGCGGCGGGCACCTATCGGGTGCTGGACGGGCGCGGCGGCGGCGGCACCGACAACCAGCGCTTTGCACCCATCAACAGCTGGCCCGACAACATCAACCTGGACAAGGCCCGCCGTCTCCTGTGGCCGATCAAGAAGAAGTACGGCAACCGCATCTCCTGGGCCGATCTGATCATCCTGGCCGGCAATGTGGCGCTCGAATCGATGGGCTTTAAGACCTTCGGGTTCGGGGCCGGACGGGTGGACATCTGGGAGCCCGAGGAGGACATCAACTGGGGTCCGGAGACCGAGTGGCTGGCGGACGAGCGCCATGAGAACGGCGAGCTCGCGCGGCCGCTTGCGGCGGATCACATGGGGCTCATCTACGTCAACCCGGAAGGGCCAGGGGGCGAGCCCAAGGTCTTGGAATCGGCCGCCTATATCCGTCAGAGCTTCCAGCGCATGGGCATGAACGACGAGGAGACGGTGGCGCTCATTGCCGGCGGCCACACCTTCGGCAAGACCCATGGTGCCGCCCCGGCGAGTCATCTCGGCCCCGAGCCGGAGGCGGCCGGATTGGCGGAACAGGGGCTCGGCTGGAAGAGCAGCTTCCGCAGCGGCATGGGGCCCGATACCATCACAAGCGGTCTCGAGGGCGCCTGGACGCCGGCGCCGACCCGTTGGGACCACAGTTTCCTCGAGCTGCTGTTCAAGTACGAATGGACGCTGGTCAAAAGCCCGGCGGGCTGCTGGCAATGGGTGGCGGTCAATCCGGCGCCCGAGGATCTGGTGCCGGATCCGTTCGATCCCGCCAAGAAACATCCGCCCATCATGCTGACCACGGATCTGGCCCTGCGCATGGATCCCATCTACGCGCCGATCGCGAAGCGCTTTCGGGACCATCCGGAGCAGCTCGAGGAGGCGTTCGCCCGCGCCTGGTTCAAGCTCACCCATCGCGACATGGGCCCGAAGTCCCGCTATCTCGGGCCCGAGGTGCCCGAGGAGGATCTCATCTGGCAGGATCCGCTGCCGCCGGTGGACCATCCGCTGGTGGGGCCCGAGGAGATCGCGGATCTCAAGCGCAAGGTGCTCGATTCGGGCCTCGATGTGGCCGATCTGGTCTATGTGGCGTGGTCGGCGGCATCGAGCTTCCGGGCCTCGGACCGGCGCGGCGGGGCGAACGGGGCGCGGATCCGCCTGCTGCCGCAGCGGCAGTGGGAGGTGAACGAGCCGGAACGGCTCGAGCGGGTGTTGGCGCGCCTGGAGGAGATCCGCTCCGACTTCGCCCGCGGGCGCACAGACGGCAAACGCATCTCGCTGGCCGATCTGATCGTGCTGGCCGGATGTGCGGCGGTGGAGGAGGCGGCGCGTCGCGCGGGCATCCCGGTGGAGGTGCCGTTCGCGCCGGGGCGCACCGACGCCAGCCAGGAGATGACGGACATCGAGTCCTTCTCCTACCTGGAGCCGGTCGCCTGCGGCTTCCGCAACTACGTGCGCGCCGACTGCGCCCATCTGCCGGCCGAGAACCTGCTCATCGACCGGGCCCAGCTCTTGACCCTGACGGTGCCGGAGATGACGGTGCTGGTGGGCGGGCTGCGGGCGCTCGGCGCCACCTACCGCGGCACCCCGCACGGGGTGTTCACCGACCGGCCCGGCACCCTCACCAACGACTTCTTCGTCCATCTCCTGGACATGGGGATCGCCTGGCGGCCCCTCGACGACCAGGAGCGCCTGTTCGAAGGGGTGGAGCGGGAGAGCGGTCGACGCCGCTGGACGGCGACCCGGGTCGACCTCGTCTTCGGCGCCAACTCCCAGCTCCGCGCCCAGGCGGAGTTCTACGCCCAGGACGACAACCAGGAGAAGTTCGTGCGCGACTTCGCCGCCGCCTGGGCCAAGGTGATGAACCTGGACCGCTTCGACCTGCGCTGGTGGTAGCGTCCTTTCCTGACACGGCGCCCGGGGCCCGCAGGCCCCGGGCCGCCGCCGCGGCACACGAGCGGACCGCCATCCGCCTCCCTTGACGCGCGGTTCTATCGCGCGTAGGTTGATTCCCAATCGCAAGATTGTCGATAGATGGTTGAGCAGCCGTGCTGCAGGCGGCGGCTGCGGGCGGCATGTGGTGCGGTGATCGATCTGGTGGAGGCGCGGCGATGTGGCGATGTGGCCGGTTCTCTCTG
>JALSGW010000206.1 GCA_026982585.1 Alphaproteobacteria bacterium
CGCTGGTTTTGGGCATCGAGACCAGCTGCGACGAGACCGCCTGTGCGGTGGTGGACGGGGCGCGCCGGGTCCACGCCGAGGTCCTCTTCTCCCAGCTCGAGGAACACGCCCCCTACGGCGGGGTGGTACCCGAAATCGCCGCCCGTGCCCACGCCCAGCGCCTCGACGGCGTGGTGCGCCGGGCGCTCGACCAGGCCGGGGTGGGATGGGCCGAGCTCGACGCCATCGCGGTGACCTGCGGCCCTGGCCTCGCCGGAGCGCTTTTGGTCGGGGTGGTGACGGCCCGCACCCTGGCCCGGGTGTGCGGGCTCCGCCTGATCCCGGTCAACCACCTGGAGGCCCATGCCCTCACCGCCCGGCTCAGCGACGAGGTGCCCTTTCCCTATCTGCTGCTCTTGGTCTCGGGCGGCCACACCCAGCTTTTGGCGGTGGAAGGGGTGGGGCATTATCGCCGGCTCGGCACCACCGTCGACGATGCGGTGGGCGAGGCCTTCGACAAGGTGGCGAAAATGCTGGGGCTCGGCTATCCGGGCGGGCCGGCGGTGGAGCAAGCCGCACAGGCCGGCGATCCCGACCGCTTTGCGCTGCCTCGACCCTTTTTCGGCCAGCCCCACTGCGACTTCTCCTTCTCGGGTCTCAAGACCGCGGTGCGGCAGCACATCCTCCGGGATCCCCAGGGCGCGCGGGATGCCGCCTTCATCCGGGATCTGTGCGCGGGGTTCCAACGGGCGGTGGTGGAGGTGTTGTGCGAGCGTAGCGAGCGGGCGCTCGCCTGCTGGCCGGCGCATGGGGAGCCGCCGCGGGCGCTGGTGGTGGCGGGCGGGGTGGCGGCCAACCAGGCGATCCGGCAGGCGTTCGCGGAGCTCGCGGCGCGCCACGGTTTGCGGCTGGTGCTGCCCCCGCTCGCCTGGTGCGGCGACAACGCCACCATGGTGGCCTGGGCGGGGATCGAGCGGCTTGCGGCGGGTCTTGTGGATGGGGAGGAGGCGCTGGTTAGGCCGCGCTGGCCGCTAGCTGAGCGGGAGGCCTAGGCGCCCTTTTCGAGCAGGATGCGGAACTCCCCCTCCGCCTCCTCCATGGCGACGATGCGGTGGCCCTGGGCCTCGCAGAAGTTCCGGAAGTCGCCCGGCGCTTTGGGATCGGTGGCGATCACGAGCAGCCGATCGCCGGGTTTGAGGGCGCGCAGGCGCTTTTGCGCCTTGAGCACCGGAAGCGGGCAGAGGAGGCCGCGGGCGTCCAGTTGCTGTTCGCCGTCCATGGCGCCGTGGCGATCGCATCCGCATGCGAGATAGCGGAATCTGCGGCCGGTGGCGAGGGTGCCGGGCGCGTTGACGGCGGCCTGTCGCCCGCATAGATAGGGTTTGCGCGGAGACGTGGCCGAGTGGCTGAAGGCGGCGGTTTGCTAAACCGTTGCACGGTGACAAGCCGTGCCGAGGGTTCGAATCCCTCCGTCTCCGCCAGCCGCACCCGGGGCCAGCTCGCATCGACATCTGTCGCCGCGCGGCCCGCTGGCGCGGATGCCCTTTCATCCGGCCCTGATCGGACATGCCACAACGAATGCCGGCGACCGGCTCGGCCGGCAGCACCTGTCAGGGTGAGGAGATTTCCCGGACGCCGAAGCGAAAGCGTCCTGTGCGGAGACAGGCTCAATCGCCCTCTGCGCGACGGGGTGGGCTTTCACTGCGGCGCTCGAGTTCGCGCGTCACCTCGGCGAGCGTGACCCCCTCGGCGGCGAGGCGCACGAGCAGGTGGTAGAGGAGGTCCGCGGCCTCCCACACCACCTCCTCCCGTCCTCCGGCGCGCGCGAGCTCGTCCGCCTCCTCCCGGAGCTTGGCTGCGAGCAGCTCGGGATCCTCGAGCAGGCGGCGGGTGTAGGAGCCCGACGGTGCTGAGTCCTTGCGGCTCAGGATCAGCCGCTCGAGGGCCGCGAGGTCGAACCGCTCGCCGAAGCAGCTCCACCGCCCCAGGTGACAGAAGCCCGGCGGCTGTTGCCGCACGGTGAAGCGCAGCGCGTCGCGGTCGCAGTCGAGGTCGATGCGAAGGAGCTCCTGCACGGCGCCGGAGCTCTCGCCCTTGCGCCACAAGGCCCTCCTGGAACGCGACCAGTAGACGCCCCGCCGTTCGTCCACCGCGGCCCTGAGGCTCTCCCGGTTGGAGTAGACGAGGCCGAGGACAGCGCCGCCCTCGTCCACCACCACGGTCGGCCACAGCCCGTCCTCCCGGTCGCTCCGAAGCGGCGCAGCGATGGCATCCGCCAGATGCAGCCTCCCGGTATAAAGCGCCATGCCCACCTGGGCGTCGGCGCCGAGCGCATCCAGGGCGCGGATCTCCTCGGCGGTGGTGATGCCGCCGGCGATGGTCACCGGCACGCCGGCCGCCGCCTCCACCACCTTGCGGGCGAGGGCGAGGTCCGTGCCCCGCATGTGGCCCTCGCGTTCCACGAAGGTGACGAGGAAGCCGCCGACATAGGGCCGCAGCTCGCGGATGCGCTCGAGCAGGGCCATGCCGGTGTGCCTGCGCCATCCCTCGACCACCACCTCGCCCGCCCGGGCATCGAGTGCCGCCATCACCCGCGCGCGGGGCAGTTTCGTGAGCAGCTCCGGGGTTGCCGCGGTGCCGAGGATGATGCGACGCGCCCCGGCCTCGAGCCAGAAGCGCGCGCTCTCGAGGTTCCGGATGCCGCCGCCCACGCGGCAGGGGAAGCGGCGCACCAGGCGGGCGATGAGGGTGCGATTCGAGCCCGCGCCGAGGGCGGCATCGAGGTCGATCACCGCGAGCTCGCCCGCCACCGCGAGCCG
>JALSGW010000207.1 GCA_026982585.1 Alphaproteobacteria bacterium
TCGGCCTGGGCCTGATCGGCAGCGGTTTCATGGGCCGCAGCCACATGTTCGCCTTCACCATGGCGCCCCGGCTGTTCGACCTCGAGGTGGAGCTCCGCCTCGCCGTGCTCGCCGATTCCACCCCCGAAAAGGCGGCGGCCATGGCGGCCAGGTTCGGCTTCCCCAGGGCCGCCCGCGACTGGCGGGAGCTCGTCGAGGATCCCGAGGTCGACATCGTGGCCATCACCGCGCCCCACGAGTTTCATGTCGAGATGGCGCGCGCGGCGCTCGAGGCCGGAAAGCACGTCTTCTGCGAAAAACCCCTCGCCCCCGACTACCGGCAGGCCCGGGAGCTGGCTGAGCTCGGCGCCCGGGCCGGGGTGGTGAGCGGGGTCGGCTTCAACTACCAGAAGCACCCGCTCGTGCAGACCGCCCGCCGGCTGATCGCCCAGGGCGAGCTGGGCGAGCTCTGGAGCGTGCGCGGCATCCACGCCGAGGATTTCATGGCCGACCCCGAGCGGCCCTGGGACTGGCGGTTGGACCCCGCCGGCACCCCCGGCGCGATCGGCGATCTCGGCAGCCACATCACCTCCATGGTCCGGTATCTGGTCGGCGACATCCGCGAGCTCGCCGCCGACGCCTCCACCCTCATCCGCACTCGTCCGGACAGCGAGCGGGGCGGGCTGCGGGAGGTGACGGTGCCGGACGAATGCCGGATGCTGGTGCGCTTTGCCGGCGGGGCGGTGGGCAGCCTCGAGGCCAACTGGCTGCACACCGGCCGCAAGCTCTATCTGAGCGTGGAGATCGCCGGCTCGGAAGGGGCGCTTGCGCTCAACTTCGAGCGCATGAACGAGATGCGGCTGTATCTCAAGCGCTGCCGCGCCCCCGGACGGGAGGGTTTCATCGAGATCCCGGCCGGTCCCGACCATCCCGACTACGCGGCCTTCGTCCCCGCCCCGGGCCATCATCTCGGCTTCAACGAGATGAAGACCATCGAGGTCAAATACCTGCTCGAAGCCATCATCCAGAATCGCCCCTTCCACCCGGATTTCGCCGACGCCGCCCGCACCCAGCAGGTGCTGGATGCCGCCTGCCTCGCGGCCCGGGAACGGCGCTGGGTGCAGGTCGCGGAGATCGCCTGAGCGCGGGCCGCCGGCAGGGGTCCGGCCGCTCGCCTTTACGCCCGCCCCACCGGCGTCTATATGCGCTGCGCGTCGGCCCAAACGCGAACAGGCGTTGCGTGAACACCTCCCCGTCCCGCGAACGCAGCATCCACCTCGCCCTGCCCAAGGGCCGCATGCAGGACAATGTGCTGCGGCTGTTGGAGGATGCGGGAATCCGCCTCACCTTCGACCGGCGCGGCTATCGTCCGGCGCTGTCGCTGCCGGGGTTCGAGGCTAAGCTCCTCAAACCGCAGAACATCGTCGAGATGCTCCACCTGGGATCCCGGGACGTGGGATTCGCCGGCGCCGATTGGGTGCGGGAAAAAGGGGCGCAGCTCGTCGAGCTGCTCGACACCGGTCTCGATCCGGTGCGCATCGTCGCCGCCGCCACCCGGGAGTTCCTGGTGGACGGCCGCCCGCCGGAGCGCGCCTTCGTGGTGGCCACCGAATACGAGAACCTCACCCGCGCCTGGCTGGCCGAGCGGGGCTATCGCGCCACCATCGTGCGCTCTTATGGGGCGACCGAGGTGTTCCCGCCCGAGGACGCCGACTGTATCGTCGACAACACCGCAACCGGCGCCACCCTCAAGGCCAATGCGCTGGTGGTGTTCGACGAGCTCATGCGCTCCTCAACGCGTCTCTACGCCCATCCGCGCGCCCTCGAGGACCGGGACAAGCGGGCGCGGATCGAGCATTTCGTGCTGCTGCTGCGCTCGGTGCTGGCGGCGCGCGAGCGGGTGATGCTCGAGCTCAACGTCGCCAAGGACGACCTCGAGCGGGTGGTGGCGATCCTGCCCTGCATGCGCGAGCCCACCATCGCCCCCCTGCACCACGACGCCGGCTTCGCCGTCAAGGCGGCGGTGCCCCGGGCCCGACTTCCCGAGCTGATCCGGGAGATCAAGGCCCGCGGCGGCAGCGATATCGTGGTCCTGCCCATCGCCCAGATCGTGCCATGACCTCCCGCCGCGCCACCATCACCCGCAAGACCTGGGAGACCGACATCCGGGTGCTTCTGGATCTCGACGGATCCGGCCGCGTCTCGATCAAGAGCGGCATCCCCTTCCTGGACCACATGCTCCACGCGCTCTCCCGCCACGGCGGCTTCGACCTCGAGTTGAGCGCCGAGGGGGATCTGCATGTGGACGACCACCACACCGTGGAAGACGTGGCGCTCGCCCTCGGTGCCGCCCTCGACCGGGCCCTGGGCGAACGGCGCGGCATCCGGCGCTTCGGCTTCGCCTATGCGCCCCTTGATGAGGCGTTGGCCCGGGCGGTGGTGGACCTTTCGGGCCGTCCCTGGCCGGAGATCCACCTCGGCCTGATGCGGGAGGCGCTGGGCGGCGTGGCCTCCGAGAACCTGACCCACTTCTTCCGGTCCCTGGCGGTGGCCGGGCGGATGGCGATCCATCTCGATGTGCTGCGCGGGGACAACGATCACCACCGCATCGAGGCGGCGTTCAAGGCTCTCGCCCTGGCGCTCCGGCAGGCGGTCGCCGCCTCCGGAGACGACGAGGTGCCCAGCACCAAGGGCCGGCTGACATGAGCGGCGAGGTGGTCATCGTGCCCACCGGCACCGCCAATCTGGCCTCCGTCGCCGCCGCCTTGCGGCGGCTTGGGGCGCGCGCGGTGGTGTCCGACGATCCCGATGCGATCA
>JALSGW010000208.1 GCA_026982585.1 Alphaproteobacteria bacterium
GGTGCGGCCGGGGGTGTGGGAGGTGCGCGCGAGCTGCTTGCGGCCGGTCAGGGCGTTGAGCAGGGAGGATTTGCCCACGTTGGAGCGCCCGGCGAAGGCGATCTCGGGAAGATGTGCGGGGGGAAGATCGGAAAGCGCGGCCACGCCGAGCACAAAACGCACCGGCTGGGCGAACAGCCGCCGCCCTTCGAGAAGCTGTTCCGCCGTGGGTTGTTCCCGGGCGAGAACCGTCATCGGGCGTCCCGCGAACCCATATGCGCCCTAGCACGGATGGCGGCAGGGGCGGAATGCCGTTTCACGTGAAACACCCCCGGCTCAGCAGAACAGGGCGAAGCGCTCCAGGCACTGGACCAGCACCTCCCGGGGCTCCCGCCGCCACCAGTGGTCGGCCGACCACACCTCCACCTCGATGGGACCGTGGTAGCCGTGGCGATCCATGAGTGTGCGAATCGCCGCGATGTCGATCACCCCTTCGCCGGGCATGCCCCGGGCGCTGGCCTGGCCCCGGGTCGGCACCAGCCAGTCGGACACCTGCAGGCCCAACAGCCGGCCGCTGCCGGCACGGGCGATCAGATCGGGAAGCTTGGGGTCCCACCAGCAGTGGTAGACGTCCACCATCACCCCCACCGGCGCGTCCGCACCCAGGCCGTCGCAGATCTCCAGCGCCTGCTCGAGGGTGGTGACCACCGAACCTTCGGCGGCATACATGGGATGGAGCGGCTCGAGGGCGAGCTTCACCCCAGCACCCGCCGCGTCGTCGATGAGCGCCGCGAGCGCGTCCTCCACCATGTGGCGGGCGCCCAGGAGGTCCTTGGATCCGGGGGGCAGCCCGCCCGCCACCATCACCACACAGGGCGCGCCGAGCCGGGCCGCCTCCTCGATGAGCCGGCGGTTGTCGTCGATGCGCTCGCGGCGTTCGCGCTCGCTGGCCGCGGTGAAGAAGCCGCCGCGGCTGCAGCTCGAGACCAGCATGCCGTAGTCCCGCACCAGCCGCACCGCCTCCCGTATGCCGAGCCTGCGCAGCTGCTCGGCGAGCGGGGCGAAGCGGTGGATGCCCATGCCGGCGAGGGCGGGGACCGCCTCCTCGAGCCCCCGCTCGGGGCGCAGGGTGGCGAGATGTACCGACAATCGGTCGAGATCCGCCATGGCCTTCCAGACCTTCCCTCCTCGCTGGGCAGCCTTCCTGGGTGGACATAGCGAGGGCGGAGGACGGCGGCCAGCCGCTCCTGGCTGCACCCGTTGCGGTCAGCGATCCGGACCGCCCCGGTAGCGCGCCGCCTCCCGCTCGTATGCGGGAAAGCCCACCAGTTCCTTGAGCTCGCCGAAGGAAAGCAGCCGGCCGGCCGGAACGCGCCCGGCGCGAAGGTCCGCGAGCGCCTCGCCCATGGCGCGGGCCGCCGCCGAGAGCAGGGTGAGCGGGAACGCGGCGATGCGAAAGCCGAGGGCCTCGAGCTCGCTCGGGGGGAGGAGCGGGGTGAGGCCCCCTTCGACCATGTTGGCCATGGCCGGCTTGCGCGCATGAGCGCAGACCTGGGCGAGCTCCTCCAGGCTCTCCGGTCCTTCGAGGAACAGGATGTCCGCCCCTTCCTCCGCGAACATGGCAAGGCGCCGCAATGCCTCATCGAGCCCGTGGGTGGCGCGGGCGTCGGTGCGGGCGATGATGAGCACATCCGCCCCTTCCTCGCGGGCATCGACGGCGGCGCGGATGCGCCGGCGCGCCTCCTCGGCGTCCACCACCCGCTTGCCCGCCACATGGCCGCAGCGTTTGGGCCATTCCTGGTCCTCGATCATCACCGCCGCCGCGCCCAGTGCGGCCAGCTCGCGCACCGTGCGCCGCACGTTGGGCGCATCCCCATAGCCGGTGTCGGCGTCGACCAGCACCGGGATGTCCACCGCCCGGCACACGTTCCAGGCCTGCTCCCGCAGCTCGCCGAAGGACAGGAGGCCGGCGTCCGGTCTGCCGATGCGGGTGGCGGAGACGCCGAAGCCGCTGAGGAAGGTCAGCGAAAAGCCCGCCGCCTCGATGAGGCGGGCCGAGAAGGCGTCGAAACAGCACGGCATCACCAAAAGCCCGGGGCGTTCGAGCAGGGCGCGCAGGCGCTGGGCTTGGGACATGGCTCCTCTCAGAGACCGTAGGGCAGATAGAGGGCGATCTGGGGAAAGAGGTAGAGCAACACCACGCTCGCCAGCATGATCACCACGAACGGCCAGACGCCGAGGGCCACCTCGCTCACCTTGGTGCGCGCGACCGCCTGGATCACGAACAGGTTGAGGCCCACAGGCGGGGTGATGAGCGCGCATTCGATGAGAATGACGAAGAACACCCCGAACCAGATCGGATCCAGCCCGAGCGGCAACAGCGCCGGATGCAGGATGGGCATCATGAGGATGAGCATGGAGAGGGCTTCGAGGAAGAAGCCCATCACCAACAGCACCAGGGTGATGACCAGGATGAACGGGGCGGCGGTGTCGAAGGTGGCGATCAGGACCGCGGACAGGTCCTGGGGGATCCGGTAGAGGGTGATGGCCTTGCCGAAGATCTTGGCTCCGGCCAGGATGAGGAAGATGGTGACGGTGGTGGCCATGCTCTCGCGCACCGCCTCCACCAGGGTGCGCCAGGTGAGCCGTCGCAGCACCGCCGTGGTGAGCAAAAGGGCGCCTGCGAAGCCCACCGCCGAGGCCTCGGTGGGGGTGAAGGCGCCGGCATAGAGCCCGCCCACCACCACCAGCGCCAGCACCCCGGTGGGCAGGGCCCGGAGGGTGGCACGAAGCCGCTCGCCCCAAGCGGC
>JALSGW010000209.1 GCA_026982585.1 Alphaproteobacteria bacterium
CGGCGGCGCTCGGTGCCAAGTTCCTGCGCGATGTGGCGCTCGCCATGCAGCCCGAGCTGGGCGAACTGGCCGAGCCGCCGCGCCCGGGCAAGGGCATCTCCTCGGCGCTTCCGCACAAGCGCAACCCGGTGGATGCCGCGCGCGGCCTCGCCGCCTGGCTGCGGCTGCCGGGGCTCTTGGCCGCTCTCTACGGCGCCGCGCTGCAGGAACAGGAGCGCGGCCTGGGCGGCTGGCAGGCGGAATGGCAGCCGCTTGTCGCCATCCAGATCCAATCCGCCGGGGTGGTGGAGCTCGCGCGCCGCACCACCGCCGGGCTCGTGGTGGATCCGACCCGCGTGCGCCGCGCTCTCGAGGAACAGAGCCTGGTGTTCACCGAGGCTTTGCGAGCGGCGCTGCTTCCCGCGCTCGGTGCCGGCGCCGGGGAGGTGGTGGACCGGCTGGCCGCCCGGGCCCGCTCGCAGGGAATTCCCCTGTGGCGGGTCGTGGAGGAGGACGAGAAGGTGCGCGGGCTGATCGACCCTGCGCGGCGGCGCGTGCTGTTCGACCCGCTCGGCCAGCTCGCGAGCGCCCGGCTGCGGGCGCGGGCGGTGCTGGAGGAGGTGCTGGCGCAGCTTTCGGCGGAGAGGGGGCATGGCTGAGGACGATCGCTACCGCCAGGGGCTTCGCATCCGCTCCGAAGTGCTGGGGGCCGAACATGTGGCCCGGGCGCAGGCGGAGGCCGGGGAGCTCGAGCGGGACTTCCAGGCGTTCATCACCCGCTATGTGTGGGGCGAGATCTGGAGCCGCGAGGGATTGACCCGTCGCGAACGGAGGATGCTCACCCTGGCGATGCTGATCGCCCGCGGACAATGGGACGAGCTCGCCTTCCACCTGCGCGCCGCCCTGGCCGGCGGGCTTTCCGCCGTGGAGGTGCGGGAGGTGATCCTGCACGCCGCGGTCTACTGCGGCGTGCCGGCCGCCCACCGTGCCTTCAAGCTTTTGCGGGAGATCGCGGCGGAGCGGGAGCGCAGCGCTTCCGCCGCCGGATCCGGGTCCTGACGGGGGCCGGCACCCATGCGCACCCAGGTCGCCATCATCGGAGCCGGGCCGGCGGGCCTCCTGCTCGGCCATCTCCTCCACCGGCGCGGGATCGACACGCTGATCCTGGAACGCCACAGCCGCAGCTACATCGAACGGCGCATCCGGGCCGGCGTGCTGGAGCACGACGTGGCCGAGCTGTTCGCCGCGGTGGGGCTCGGCGAGCGCATGCGGCGGGAGGGACTCGCGCATGGAGGCATCCATCTGCGCTTCGCCGGCCAGACCGTGCGGATCGATTTCCGCTCCCTGGTGGGGCGGGGCATCCTGGTCTACGGTCAGCACGAGCTCGTCAAGGATCTGGTCCGGGCCCGGCTCGCGAGCGGGGCGCCCTTGTGGTTCGAGGCGGAGGCGGTGGCGGTCGAGGGCCATTGCGACGGGCGGCCCGAGGTGCGGGTGCGCCGCGGCGACAGGATCGAGACCGTGGCCGCGGAGGTGGTGGCCGGCTGCGACGGGTTCCACGGCATCGCCCGGGCCGCGGTGCCGTCGTCCTTGAGGCGGGAATACCAGAAGCAGTATCCCTACGCCTGGCTCGGGATTCTCGCCCGCGCCGCTCCCGCCAGCGACGAGCTCATCTACGCCTGCCACGAACGCGGTTTCGCGCTGCTGTCGATGCGCTCGCCCACCCTGTCTCGGCTCTACATCCAGGTTCCGCCCGGGACGGACCTGGCCGCCTGGCCGGATGAGCGGGTCTGGGAGGAGCTGGAGCTGCGGCTTTCGGCACCGGGCTTCCGCCTCGAGCGGGGCGAGGTGGTCCAGAAGGATCTCACCCGCATGCGGAGTTTCGTGGTGGAACCCATGCGCTGGGGCCGATTGGTGCTGGCCGGCGACGCCGCCCACATCGTGCCGCCCACGGGTGCCAAGGGGCTCAACCTGGCCGTGGCGGACGTCACCCACCTGGCCCGGGCTCTCTTCGCCTTCTTCGAGGAGGGCCGGGAAGAGGGGCTCGAGGCCTACAGCCGGCTCTGTCTCGAGCGGGTGTGGAAGGTGCAGCACTTCTCCTGGTGGATGACCCAGATGCTGCACCGGGCCCCGGACGCCAGCCCGTTCGACCACAGGCGCCAGCTGGGCGAACTGGCCGCGCTGAGCGCATCCCGCGCCGCCCAGGCCTGGCTGGCCGAGAACTACACCGGGCTGCCGCTGGATGTGAGCGGCATCGTCGACTGAAGGAGAAACGGTGATGGACGAGCGTCCTGGCTATAACCGGCGGGATTGGACCGCGCAGCCGCCGATGGTCCATCCGCCCTACCGGGCCACCACGCTGCGCGGCCCGCTCCGACCGCTGATCCCGGTGCCCCAGACCTTGAGCGAGCTCACGGGACCGGTGTTCGGCCACCACGACATCGGTCCCCTCGACCACGATCTCACCCGCAACGCGGCGCGCAACGGGGAACCGCTCGGCGAGCGCATCGTGGTCGCGGGCCGGGTGCTGGACGAGGCGGGCCGGCCGGTGTCCGGGGTGCTGGTGGAGGTCTGGCAGGCCAATGCGGCGGGGCGCTACATCCACCGCGCCGACCAGCACCACGCGCCGCTCGATCCCAATTTCCACGGCGCCGGCCGCTGCCTCACCGACGAAGAGGGTTGGTATCGGTTCCTCACCGTGCGCCCGGGCCCCTATCCCTGGCAGAACCACCACAACGCCTGGCGCCCCTCGCACATCCATTTCTCGGTGTTCGGCCACGCCTTCCTCACCCGCCTCGTGACCCAGATG
>JALSGW010000210.1 GCA_026982585.1 Alphaproteobacteria bacterium
CCGCCCTGCTGGAGCCGGACCCGCAGCGCTTCGCCGAGGCCGAGGCCCTCGGCCTCGTCACCCGCGAGGGCGCGCGCATCCGCGTCCCCGAGGACATGCGCCCGCTGCTCCGGGTGGTGGCCTCCTGTTTCGACCGCTATCTCGTGGCCGGCCCGCTCCGCCATGCCGCGGCCCTGTGAGTAACGACGCATTCCGATACCGCCGAGACACCGGCTCCGTCTTGGCGTTCGTACGAAAGTATGGGTAAAAGGTATTTGGATGTTCGTTCGATGGACGATCGCCATCACCTTTCCGGCGATCGATTCGTCCGTGGATTTCGCCGGAGTTGACCGGCCATGCGTCACGGCAGCCGTCCGGTCCTGCTCCTGATCGTCGACACACTGGTCGCCGGCCTGTGGCTCTATCTGTTCTATTTCCTGCGCTACGCGGATTTCGCCCATCTGCCGGGCGAGCTCGTTCGCTATCTGCCCCACGCCCTGCTCTTCGCCTTCGCCCTGCTGGTGGCGGTGGCGGCCTGCGGCGGCTACGAGGTCCCGGTGATCCGCCGCGGCAGCACCGCCGCCGCCCGTCTACTGTGGCCGGGTTCCGCGCCCTCGTGCCCCTCTCCCTCACCGGCTTCTTCCTCCGTGACCTGCTGGTCTGGCGCAGCGGCGTGATGCCGGCCCTCACCACCTCGCTGGTGTGTTCCTGGATCGGACGCCAGCTCCTCGTGCGCATGATGGACCTGGGCTCGGTGGCCCGGCGAGTGTGCGCCATCGGCGACGAACCCTTCCTCTCCCGTCTCGCCGAGGCGGCGGTGGAGAGCGGGGACTTCGTGCTGGTGGTCCGGCGTCCGCTGGACGAGGTGCGCGGCCTCGGACCGGCCGAGGCCGAGGCTTTCGCCGCCGATCTCGAGGCCCGCCGAATCGCCGATCTGGTGGTGGCGGCGCGCGAGCGCCGCGGCCGGCTGCCGCTGCACCTGCTGCTGGCCGTGCGCATGCGTGGCATCCGCGTGATCCCGTACGAGGATCTCTACGAACAGGCCACCGGCCGGGTCGACCTCGACGCGGTGCGGCCCTCCTGGTTCGTCTTCGTCGAGGGTTTCGAAGGCTCGCGGCTCGACCATTTCGCCAAGCGTCTGTTCGACATCCTGGTGGCGGCCGTGGTGCTGGCGGCGACGGCGCCGCTCATGGCGCTCGCGGCACTCGCCATCAAGCTCGAGGACGGCGGCCCGGTCTTCTATGCCCAGATGCGCATCGGCCGCTGCGGCGTTCCCTTTCGTCTCTAGAAGTTCCGCACCATGCGTCCGGACGCCGAGCGCCACGGCCCCCGCTTCGCCCTGCCCGGCGATCCGCGCACCACCCGGGTGGGACGGGTGCTGCGGCGCTTCCGCATCGACGAGCTGCCCCAACTCGTCCACGTACTCACCGGCCGGATGAGCCTGGTGGGCCCGCGGCCCGAGCGGCCGGAGTTCGTCCGCCGCTTCCGCGACCTGTTGCCCTGGTTCGAACAGCGTCATCGCGTCAAGCCGGGACTCGCGGGCTGGGCCCAGCTCCACGCTCCCTATGCCGCCGATCTCGAGACCACCCGCCTCAAGCTCGCCTACGATCTGTATTATCTGCGCCACTGGAGCCTCGCCTTCGACCTCGCCATCCTGCTGCGGACCTTCCAGGTGGTGGTGTGGGGGCAGGGTGCCCGCTGACCGTCCCGAGATTCTCCACGTCTTTCCCACCTTCGCCACCGGCGGGGCCCAGCGGGTGGCGGCGGCGGTGATGGCGGCGAGCCGCACCCGTTTCCGCCACACCGTGGTCGCCCTCGACGGGCGCTTCGAGGCGGCGGCGGGACTGGACGGCGTGACCCTCCTCGACGGCCGCCGCTTCACCACCCTGGCGGCCCGTCGCCGGCTCCTCGCCGAGCTGGCACCGGCGCTGCTGGTGACCTGCAACTGGGGCAGCCTCGAGTGGGTGATGGCCGCCCACTGGCCCACCCGCCTGCTGCTCCATGTCCACGCCGAACACGGCTTCGGCTCCGACGAGCTCCGCCGGCGCCTGCTCCGGCGCGATCTCGCCCGCGCGCTGCTGCTGCGTCGCGCGATGCGGGTGGTCCTGCCCTCGTGCACGCTCCTCGCCGTCGCCCGCCGGGCCTGGCGGCTGCCGCCGCAGCGGCTGGTCCACATTCCCAACGGCGTCGCCTTGGACACCCCCGTGCCGATCCGACCGCCACCGGCGGCGGTCCGGTGCGGGTGGTGACGGTCGCTCCGCTGCGGGCGGAGAAGCGCGTCGATCTGCTGCTGGAGGCGGTGGCGTGGGCGCGCGCCCAGGTGCCGCTGGAGCTGGTGGTGGTGGGCGACGGTCCGGAGCGGCCGCGGCTGGAGGCCCGGGCGGCCCGGCCGGACCTGGCCGGTCGGGTCCGCTTCGTCGGCCACGACCCGCGGCCGGAGCACCGGCTCGCCGCCGCCCATCTCTTCGCCCTTCCCTCCGACACCGAACAGATGCCGCTGGCGCTGCTGGAGGCGATGGCGGCGGGTCTGCCGGTGGTGGCGCGGGCGGTGGGCGACGTGCGCCGCGTGGTCGCACCCGTCAATCGCCCCTATATTGTGCGCGGCGAGGCACCGGAGGCGTTGGGACGCGCGCTCGCCGCACTCGCGGCCGCACCGGAGCGCCGGGCCGCGCTGGGACGGGCCAACCGCCGCCGCTGCCGGCGGCTGTTCGGGCGCGAGCGGATGATCCATGCCTATCTCCGCCTTTTCGAGACGGTTCTCGCCGCCGGATCCCGTCGCTGAGGCCGGTGCCGCGGCCCGC
>JALSGW010000211.1 GCA_026982585.1 Alphaproteobacteria bacterium
CCATCCGGCGGTGGAGCGGGCGCTGCTGCGGGCCCGAGACGCGCTCTGCGACGCCGGCTATCTGGTGGAGGAGGCGGAGCCGCCGGATGTGCGCGAGGTCGGGCGGGAGGCGCTGCGCTGTCTGTTGGGCGAGGTGCGGGTGCTGATGGAGCCGGACATCCGCCGCTACGGCAGCGCCACCATGAACGCGGTGCTCGACACCTACTACCGTTTGTTCGAGCCCTACGAGGGCGAGGCCCTGATCCACGCCATGGCCCGCCGCGCCCATCACCTGCGCCGCTGGCGGTTGTTCTTGGAACGCTATCCCCTTCTCCTCACCCCGCTGCTGCCGCAGGTGCCCCGCTATCGCTGGGACCGGGACCGGCAGGGCGAGGAAGGGGTGCGGGAGGTGTTGGGCGCGGGCTTCTACATCGCGTCGATGAACTTCCTCGGGCTGCCGGCCGGGGTGGTGGCGGCGGACCGGGATGGGGAGGGGCTTCCGGTGGCGGTGCAGCTGGTGGCGGCGCGGTTTCGCGAGGACCTCATCCTCGATGCGCTCGAGGCCATCGAACGGCGGGTCGGGGTGATGGCGGAGCATCTGTTCGCCCGCGAGGCCTCCGACCGCTGATCCCTGCTGGGCGGGTTTGGCGAATCGCGCATAACGAGCCCGGAAGGCGGCGGTGCCGCCTGTGGCGCGTGCTTCGGCCTGCGGTTTCGCGGGCGCCCCCGGCTCCGCGCTGCGGCCCCGTTCGGCTCGGAAGGCGGCGCCGGGCGGCATTTCGCATCGCGCAGGATCGACGATCTTCGACCGCGCGGAAGGCGAGCTGCCGAGCCCATTCCCGCGCCCGCTCGGGAAGGCGGGGGCGATTCGGGTCCGCGTCAGGGATCTTGGCCGAGCAGGCGCACGAGCTCCCGTCCGGCCTCAAAGAAGCGCGAAGGGTCGAGCGGCTGGTCGTCGATGCGCACCTCGTAGTGGAGATGGGGGCCTGTGCTGCGGCCGGTGCTCCCCACGAGCCCGATCAGCGCGCCCGCCTCCACCCGCTCTCCGGCCCGCACCAGGATCCGGCTCAGATGCCCGTAGCGGGTGACGATGCCCATGCCGTGGTCGATCTCGACGAACAGGCCGAAGGGACCGTTGCGCTCCGCCCGCAGCACGAGCCCGCCGGCCGGCGCCAGCACCCGGCTGCCGTGGGGGGCGGCGAGGTCGACGCCCCGATGGAGCGCGCTTTTTTTCACCAGGGGATCGCGCCTGGGACCGAAGCCGCTCGTGAGCACATAGCGGTCGAGCGGGGCGGCGAGGGGCAGGCGGGTGAGCAGCCGCTCGAGCGCCTCCAGACGGTTGAGCTTCGCCCTGAGGCGAAGGGCGGTGTCGGCGAACAGGGGATCGTCGAAGCGGGCGAGCGGTTCGAACGGCCCGCCGACGCCGCGCTCCGCCCGGGCGAGCAAGGCCCCCGCATCGACCCCGACCCGGTCCAACAGCCCCACCACCCGCGCCACCTGCGCCGCCACCCACCGTTCGAGCCAGGCCCGCGTCGCCTCGGCGGAGGAGCGCAGCACCTCGAGGCCGCTTTCGGCCCGCGCGAGCGCCCGCCGCAGCGCCCGGCTCTCCTCCTGCAACCGGGCGGTCTCGGCGCGCAGCCCGGCGAGCTCCTCCTGGCGCTCGCGAATCCGGACTCGGGCTTCGGCAAGCGCTCGCACGAGCTCCTCCCGCTCCCCGACAAGCGCCCGGGCGAGCTCCTCCCGCCGCCTTCGCTCCTCGGCAAGCCGCGCGGCCAGGCGTTCCCGCTCGGCGGCAAGAGCACGCCTTGCGCGCTCGAGTTCGGCGATCTCGGCCTCGGCCCGGGCCAGCGCCGCCTCGAGCCGGCGCCCCTCCTCCCGCACCGACCACAGCACCGCGGCCGCAAACACGGCGCCCAGGGCGAGCGCCCCCAGCATCCATGCAAGAGCGCCGGCCCGCTTCGCTGCGGCCGCCCACGGTCTGTTCATGCCGAAGCCGCTCCGCAGGGCTGCGGCACGCCGCAGGGACGCCGAGGCGGGGCGGGACGAGGCCCGAGGCGGGCAGGGCGTGCGTTCATCGACGAAGGCCGTTTGGGCAAACCTCTGCGAGAGTTCATTTGGACCGCGCTCCACCCATGGACGATTTGTCCGGGCGCGACAAGCCGATAGCGGAGTAGGGTGAAGGAATCTTTAACGGGTCGCGCCGAGGGGCGCGCCGGCCGTGCGTTCGGCGGCTTCGGGTTCGATGCGGCGGCGGGTCTGGAGATCGAAGATGTGCACCTGGTCGGGTTCGACGACAAGCTGCAGGGTGGTATCGGGCGCCGGGGCGGGGCCGGCCGCGGTGCGCACGGCGAGCCGGCTGCCGTCCGCAAGCCGGCCGTGGAGCACGGTATCGGCGCCGAGCGCCTCCACCCACTCCACCTTGAAGGGCAGGCCCCGCTCGGCAGGCCGCAGATGTTCGGGGCGCAGGCCCACCAGCACCCGCTCGCCCGCCGGCCGCGGCAAGCGTCCCGAGAGCGTCAGGGCGGCCTCGCCGAGGCGCACCGCCTGCTGGTCCTCGGCCACCACCATCTCGACGAAGTTCATGGCCGGCGAGCCGATGAAGCCGGCGACGAACTGGGAGGCGGGGCGGTCGTACACCTCGAGCGGCCGCCCCACCTGTTCGACGC
Organism: Alphaproteobacteria bacterium; assembly: GCA_026982585.1. Classification (GTDB taxonomy): domain Bacteria; phylum Pseudomonadota; class Alphaproteobacteria; order Geminicoccales; family Geminicoccaceae; genus HRBIN39. The sequence continues at coordinate 2,646 of JALSGW010000211.1, forward strand.
GCCCGGCGTTCATCACCACCAGCCGGTCGCCGAGGGTCATGGCCTCCACCTGGTCGTGGGTGACGTAGAGGGAGGTGGTGCCGAGCCGGCGTTGCAGCTCCTTGAGCTCGTGGCGCATCTGCACCCGGAGCTT
>JALSGW010000212.1 GCA_026982585.1 Alphaproteobacteria bacterium
GCCCAGCACCACGAGCCCGGCATACCCCGGACGCTCCTCGAGCTCAGGCGCCTGCCCGTCCGCGTGCCAAACCTCCCATGTGAGCCCGGCTCGCGCCAGGGCCGGTTCCAACAGACCGGGGGGCGCGTCGGCGCTGTGCTGGATGATCAAAACACGCATCCAGGATACCTTTTTCCTGCTTGACCGTCGCGCGCGGTGCAGCATATGCAGCCTTCGAGCCCAAGGATCGAGTCGGTCATGGAGCGCGCCGCCACCATCGCCGAGGAGCAGCGCGGGATCGAGGAGGAGTTCGCCCTCTTCGAGGAGCCTCGGGAAAAGCTGGAATATCTCCTCGAGCTCGGGCGGACCCTGCCGCCGCTCGACGCCGCCCATCGCACCGAGGCCAATCGGGTGCGCGGCTGCCAGAGCCAGGTGTGGATGGTGGCGCGCTTCGATCCCGAGACCCGCCTGCTGCATCTGCAGGCGGACAGCGACGCCTTGATCGTGCGCGGACTGATCGCCCTGTTGTTGCGGCTTTATTCCGGACGGACGCCGGAGGATATCCTCGCCCATCCGCCGCGCGTGTTCGAGGCCATCGGTCTCGGCCGGCTGCTCACCCCGGGGCGGCAGAACGGGCTTTATGCCATGGTGGAGCGGATTCGCGAGCTCGCCCGCATCTACGCCGGCGTCGGCCAGATGCAGGGGGCGGTTCGGGGATGAGCCGACCGGCTTTGGTGCGGCTGGCGGTGCCGGTGGCCGACCGCATCGCCGCCCGCGAGATTCTCGAGGCGGCGGCGGGCCGGGAGGTGGACCTGCTGCTGGTGGTGCCCGCGGAGGCGCTGGCCCGCTGCGGTGCGCCCTATTACCGGGCCCTCGAGGAACTTCTGGGACACACCCTGGTGATGGACTGCGGCGCGGCGCCGGGCCTTGTGCTGGAGTGTCTGCGCCTTGGAAGCCGCGAGCTCCTGTTCCGGGGACCGCGGGAGACCCGCCTGCGGCTGGATGCCATCGCCCGGGCCCAGGGCGGGCGGGTGCGCGGGCGTCTCGACCGGCCGTTGTTGCGGCCTGCCATGCGGATCCCGCTCGCCCAAAGGCTCGAGCGCGCTCTTTTGCGCGCCGCGGGAACGGGCTAGAGGGGAGGCGGGCCAACCCAACAGGGATGGGGTGAGAGCGATGTCGGAGAGGGTGCGCGAGATTTTGAGCTGGTACGAATCCGATCCGCCGGGGGTGAAGGCGTCCCTGTACCGGCTGCTCATGCACGGTCGACTGGCCGGCACCGGGCGGCTCGTGATCCTTCCGGTGGATCAGGGCTTCGAACACGGGCCGGCGCGCAGCTTCGCCCCCAATCCCCCGGCCTACGATCCCTACTACCTGTTCGAACTCGCCATCGAAGCCGGCCTCTCGGCCCTGGCCGCACCGCTCGGTCTGCTCGAGCGCGGCGCCGACCGGTTCGCCGGACGCCTGCCGCTGATCCTCAAGCTCAACAGCGCGAACAGCCTGCACGGCGGAACGCCCGACCAGGCGATCACCGCCAGCGTGTCCGACGCCCTGCGCCTGGGCTGCCTCGGCGTCGGCTTCACCATCTACCCCGGCTCCGAGCGATGCTACGAAATGATGGAGGAGCTCAGGGAGATCATCCGCGAGGCGAAGAGCGTGGGGCTGCTTGCCGTGGTGTGGTCCTACCCGCGCGGCGGCAAGGTGAGCAAGGCGGGCGAGACCGCGCTCGATGTGGTGGCCTATGCCGCGCACATGGCGGCGCTCATGGGCGCCCATCTGATCAAGGTCAAACCCCCGACCGCCCACATCGACCTGGAGGCGGCACGCAGCGTCTACGAATCCCAGGACATCCCCAGGGCCACCCTGGAGGAGCGCATCCGCCACGTCATGCAGGCGGCCTTCCAGGGCAAGCGGCTTGTCGTGTTCTCGGGCGGCGAGGCCAAGGACCGGGAGGGGCTGCTCGAGGAGATCCGGGCGATCCGCAACGGCGGGGGCACCGGCTCCATCATCGGCCGCAACAGCTTCCGCCGTCCCAAGGCGGAGGCGCTGGCGCTGCTCGACGATATCGTGCGCATCTACCGCGGCGAGGCGTGAGCGCGGGCGAAGGGGAGTGGATCGATCCGGCCGAGGCCGGCTGCCGGCTTCTGATCCGGGCAAGCTGGACGACGCTTGAGGCACTGCCCGTCCCTGTGCGCGAGGCGCTCTTCGCCCATCCGGCGCTGGCGGGGGTGGTGCTGCGGGCTGCGAGCGACGACCCCGCGGCCATGCGGGCGCTGCGCGCTCGCCTGCACCGGGCTTCTGCCGCGCTGTTGCTTGCGGATGTGGCTCCGGCGGCGGTCCGGGCGGCGGATGGGATCGAGGTGATGGAGACCGCCGAGGTCCGTGAGGCGCGACGGGTGCTGGGGCCGGGGTTCATCGTCGGCGCCCGCTGCGGGCTTTCCCGGCACCGGGCCATGGTTGCGGGGGAGCTTGGCGCGGACTATGTGGTGTTCGAGGCGAGGGGCCAGGGCGATCCCGGGCGGCTGCGCGATTTGGTCTCCTGGTGGGCGGAGCTGTTCCATCCCCCGGTCGCCGTGCGTTGGCCGGGCGAGCCCGAACAGGCGCGGCAGCTCGCCTCGGCGGGAGCGGATTTCCTGGTTCTGGGACGCGAACTGTGGGCGGAACCGCAGGCCGCCGTGGTCCGTTTCGATCGGGTGGCCAAGGCGGCCGCTTGGGGTCATAGCGAGAGATTCCGGCGATGAGGATCACGGCCAACGATCTCAAACCCGGCATGATCATCAACCATCGCGACCGCTTGTGGCGGGTGGTGCGCACCGAACATGTGAAGCCCGGCAAGGGGCCGGCCTACCAGCAGGTGGAGCTCAAGGGATTGCTGGACGGCACCAAGCTCAACGAACGCTTTCGCTCGAGCGAGCCCCTCGAGCGGGTGCGGCTGGAGACGGCGCCGTTCCAGTATCTCTATGACGACGGGGACCAGCTCCACTTCATGAACCAGGACACCTTCGAGCAGATCGCGCTGCCCAGGGCCTCCTTGGGCGAGAATGTGGTGTTTTTGCGCGAGGGGATGGTGGTGGACATCCTCCTCCACGAGGGCCGCCCGGTGGAGGTGGAGCTGCCGGAGACGGTGGTCTGCACCGTGGTGGAGGCGGAGCCGGTGGTGAAAGGCCAGACCGCGGCCGCGTCCTACAAGCCGGCCAAGCTCGATGTCGGATTGCGGATCATGGTGCCGCCCCACATCGAGACCGGCACCAAGGTGGTGGTGAGCACCCGCGACCACAGCTACGTCGAGCGGGCGCGCGAATAGGGCCTGCGATGCCGCGCCGCTCGGCCCACCTCGAGGTGATGGTGCGGGCCGCCCGCAAGGCGGCGCGCATGCTCGTGCACGATTTCAACGAGGTCGAGCAGCTGCAGGTGTCCATCAAGGGCCCCGGCGATTTCGTGTCGGTGGCGGACCAGCGCGCCGAGCGCATCCTCTACGAGGAACTCCGCCGCGCCCGGCCGGACTGGTCCTTCCTCATGGAGGAGAGCGGCGAGCGCCGGGGGCGGGATCCGCGCTACCGCTGGATCGTCGACCCCCTCGACGGCACCACCAACTTCCTCCACGGCATCCCCCACTGGGCCATCTCCATCGCCCTGGAATGCGAGGGCGAGATCATCGCGGGTCTGGTCTACGATCCGGTCAAGGACGAGCTGTTCACCGCCGAGAAGGGGGAAGGGGCGATTCTCAACGATCGCCGGATTCGGGTCTCCGCCCGGCGGGACCTCGGCCAGGCCCTGATCGGCTGCGGATTGCCGGTGCGCAACTGGGAGGGACGGCGACGGGGTTTCACCCGCCAGATGGAGCGGGTGGCCGACGAGGTGGCCGGACTGCGCAGGCTCGGGACCGCCTCGCTGGACCTCGCCTATGTGGCCGCCGGACGTCAGGACGGGTTCTGGGAATTCGGCCTCAACCCGTGGGACATGGCCGCCGGGGTGCTCCTGGTGCGCGAGGCGGGCGGCCTTGTGGGCCGGCTCGAGGGCGACGAGGACCTGTTCGCCAAGGGCACGCTCGTGAGCGGCAATCCCTGGATCTATCCGCGCCTGCGCAGGCTGTTGGAGGAGGCGGGACGGGAGTGAGGCGCCCGCACCGGCGCTCAGCGGGTGCGCCGCCTGCGTCCGAAGCGCGCCTGCAGCCGCTGTTCCCACCTCCATGCGGTGGCGACGATGACGGCCAGATCGTCGAACCGCGGCCTCCAGCCGAGGCGGTCCCGGATGCGTTGGCAGGCGGCGACCAGCACCGCCGGATCGCCCGCCCGGCGGGGGCCCTCCACCACCGGAAGCCGTCTTCCGGTCACCCGCTCCACCATGTCCACCACCTCGCGCACGCTGAACCCGCGCCCATAGCCGCAGTTGAGCACCAGCCGCCGCTCCCCCTCGGCGAGCGCCCTGAGAGCCAGCACATGGGCGGCGGCCAGATCCTCGACATGGATGTAGTCCCGAATACAGGTGCCGTCCGGGGTGGGATAGTCGGTGCCGTGGATCGCGAGCTCTGGCCTGAGACCGAGCGCCGCTTCGAGGGCCACCTTGATCAGATGGGTGTTGTTCGGCGTGGCTTCGCCGATCCGGGCCTCCGGATCGGCGCCGGCGACGTTGAAATAGCGGAGGATGGCGTAACGCTGGCCGTGGGCGCGGGCGATGTCGGCAAGCGCCCGCTCGGCCATCATCTTGGATGCGCCGTAGGGGTTGATGGGCAAAAGCGGCGCCTCTTCGTCCAAGGGGCCGTCCGCAGGCTCCCCGTAGACGGCTGCGGTGGAGGAGTGGACCACGCACCGCACCCCGGCGCGCGCCGCCTCCCCGAACAACAAAAAGGCTCGGGCGGCGTTGGCGAGATAGTAGCCGTCCGGATCCCGCACCGACTCCCCCACCCAGATGCGGGCCGCCAGATGGACCAGGGCATCGAAGCGCCCGCTTTGGAGAAGGGCGCGCAGCCGCTTCCGGTCCCCCACATCCGCCACCACCAGCGGAGCGCCCAACACCGCCCAGGGGTGACCGGTGGAAAGATCGTCGAGCACCACCACCTCCGCCCCGGCCTCGAGCAGCCGCAGCGCCACATGGCTGCCCACATAGCCGGCCCCTCCGGTCACCAGCACCCGCAAACCGCAAAGCATCGCCCGCCCGCCGCCAGCTCAGCCCGCACTGGCGGTGAGAAAGCGCCGTTCCTCCCCTTCCAGCACCAGGCAGGTGAGGGTGCCGGTATAGCAGGCGCCGGTGTCGATGCCGATACGGTGACGGCGCACCACCGGCGCCTCGGCAACGGTGTGCCCGTGGACCACCACCTTCTCCATCTCGCCGCTCCAGCTCAAGAAAGGTTCCCGCATCCAGAGGAGATCCTCGGCCCGCTGCTCGCTGAGCGGGACCTTGGGCCGGACACCGGCGTGGCAGAAGAAGTAATCCCCGAGCCCGAAGGCGAGCTCCAGGCCCGCGAGCAGGTCCACATGCTCCTTGGGTATCCGCGCCCGCAGCTGTTCGCGGGCCGCCTCGAGCCGGTCCTGTTCGGCGAGATCGTAGCGCAGCTGCACCCCGTAGCTGAGCAGGGTGGCATCGCCGCCGTACTGGAGCCAGCTCGCGCTCAGCGGTCCTCCTTTCAGGAAATCCAGCAACCACAGATCGTGGTTGCCCATGAGCAACACCCGCCGCAGTCCGCCGAGGCGGGGGTTGGCGCAGAGTTCCTCCAGGGTCTCCCGGCTGTGGAAGCCGCGGTCCACATAGTCGCCGAGATAGACCACCAAAGGCGCGAGCGGGACCGGGGGACGATCCAGATCCTCCAAAATCAGCGTCTCGATGCGCCGAAGCAGGTCGCTGCGGCCGTGGACGTCGCCGATCGCATAGACCCGGCATCCGTCCGGAAGCCGGGGCGGCCTTCCGTTCACGGTGGGCCGCTCTCCTGCCTGATTGGGGTTTCGCGTCCGCCAGCGCGCCAGCATGTCGTCACCGATCCCGCCGCTGTTGCCGCCGTGCGACATATAGAGCGGAAATCGCTCGCGCGTCACGATTGGGGCTGGCCTCCCGGGTGCGGCTCGCCTCATTAGGAATGGGCCCGAGGGCGACGCTGCGGGCTGCGGTTGGAGGCGTGTGTGCGTGGTGCGGTGATTGCCAGCAGGCGAGGAGTACAAACATTGAAGACGGTCAAGTGGTGGATGGTGTTGCTCGGGACGACCTTGTTGGTCGCACCCGAGCTGGCGATGGGTCAGGTGCCTCCGAGCAATGTTCCGGTGACACAAAGGCCTCGGCCGGACTTCGATCCGTTGGGGATCCGGGCGGGTGCGTTCTTGATTTTCCCGTCGGTCACCGTGATCGGCACGTACGACAGCAACGTCTACGCCGAGGACAACAACCGCGACGACGACGTCGGTTTGCTGGTGGCCCCCCGCATCACCGCCCGCTCCCAGTGGGCGCGGCATGCGCTCGAAGCCACGGTGGACGCGCGCGGCGGGCTGTTCGTGGAGGAGACCGGCAACAACTTTCTCGAGGTCGGCGGTCAGGTGCAGGGACGGTTGGACATCACCCGCCAGTCCCGGCTCAACGGAACCGTGAGCCTGCGCCGCCGGGTGGAGGACCGCACCGATCCCAACACCACCGGCGTGCGGGACCAGACGGTGTTCTATGTCGGTCGGGCGGCGGTGGTGTTGCGCCACGAGTTCGCCCGCTTCTTCGTCCAGCCCGGGGTGCAGGTGACGCGGCTCGAGTATGAGGATGCCGGGGCGTTCAACAACGACGACCGCGATCGCATCCGCCTGCAGGGCGGGGTGCGCGCCGGCTTCAAGGTCTCGCCGCGCATCAACGCCTTCGCCGAGGCCGCGGCCAATGTGGTGCGCTACGACCAGACCCCGGACGATGCGGGTGTGAACCGCGATTCCGAGGGCTTCTCGGTGCGGGCCGGCGCCGAGATCGACTTCACCGGACTGCTGTTCGGCGAGTTCGCGGTCGGCTACGCGCGCCAGGACTACGACGATCCGGCCCTGAATACCGCGGACGGGTTGAGCGCGCTCATCCAGCTCACCTGGAACGTCACCCCGCTCACCTCGGTGATCGTGACCGGCGAGGCGGGGGTGCGCGAGACCACGGTGCAGTTCGCGGGCCAGCGCGCCTCGGCCAACCTCCAGCAGCGGATCTCCGTGGAGGTGGTCCACGAACTCCGTCGCAACGTGCTCATCAGCGGCCTCGTCGGCTACCAGCGGGACGATTTCCAGGGCACCGCCCGCACCGACAACAGCTTCCGGGTCGGCGCCGGTGTGCGCTATCTCGTCAATCGCTGGTTGTCGTTGGACGTGCAGTACGATTTCACCGCCCGGCGTTCCGACGCGGCGGTGGAATATGTGCGGCACATCGTGCGCACGGCCGTGACCCTGCAGCGCTGATCGCCGCTGCCGGATGGGGATCCATCCGGGGTGGGGCGGGGCCAGACCCCGCCCCTTTGGCCTTGTCGGCGGGATGATATATTGAGGTGCGGCGGAAGCGGGTCCCGCCACGGCTGGGTGGAAGCGGTATGAGGTGCGCATGATGCGACGTGCTTGGACGGGACTGGTCGGCGTCCTGTTGTTGCTTGCGGCCTGCACCAGCTCGCCCACCATCGCTCCGGAGCCGCAGGCGATCGGCGGCGGGTCGGTGGTGCAGCTGCCGGAGGAGCCCTATCGCCTCGGGCCGGGCGACCAGGTGCGGGTGGTGGTGTTCCGCCACGAGGATCTGTCGGGCGAGTTCGAGCTCGACGGCAACGGTTCCTTCTCCATGCCGCTGATCGGCGAGGTGCGGGCGAACGGGCTGACGGCACGCGAGCTCGAGGAGACCATCGCCAACCTCTACGCGGACGGTTATCTGGTCAATCCGGTGGTGAGCGTGGAGGTGCTCACCTACCGCCCGTTCTACATCCTGGGCGAGGTCAACAATCCCGGCCAGTACGAGTACGAGGCCGGCATGACGGTGTTGAATGCGGTCGCCAAGGCGGGCGGCTTCACCTACCGGGCCAAGCAGGACGGCATCCTGCTGCAGCGCGGCGGCGCCGGCACGCCGCCGGTGGTGGTCTCGGGCAACACCCGCATCCAGCCGGGCGACATCATCACGGTGCCGGAGCGGTTCTTCTGAGCCTCACGCGCTGTCGCGCGGCAGGGGCCCGGCGGTGGGGGTGCATGGACGGCGCGCGGTCCGCCGCGGCGTTGCAGACCGGCCCCTCCCTTGTCGCTCGGGCTTGCGGTGGTTAGATAGCGGCGTGGATCCGGCGGAGGGATGCCGGAGCGGTCGAACGGGGCGGTCTCGAAAACCGTTGTACCCTTGCGGGTACCGAGGGTTCGAATCCCTCTCCCTCCGCCAGAGGCCCCTGGACGGGCCGATGTTCCGCCTGCAGGCCGGCGTTGTGTGAACCGCACGGATCGAGAGGGGTCCAAAGCGGCCAACCGATCCCGCCGATCGGGCGCGGGTCTTTTCCGCTCCGGGCCGACGTGGCCCGGCCAGGCGAGGCGCCCGCCGTGGCTTCGGTGCACGCGCACCTTCCGGCATCATGGAGCGACGAGCGGCGCAGGCGTTCGCCGCTGAGATCCGCGCGCCCGGGCGGGCGCATCCGGCATCGCGCGAACATCCGAAAGCGGCCTCCCATCTCGGGCGCAGCGCCGTTGCGGCGGGGTCGTGCCGAGGTTTGCCGACTTCAGGCGGGATCGCTCGAGCCTCCCGTCATGCCGCCGGACTCCGGGTCCCCTGCGGTGCGGGCTCCGCTTCCGCGCCCGCCGCGAACTCGCGTTCGAGCGCCTCGATCTGGTCGATGATCGGGATGAAGCGGTGTCCGAACTCCGTAAGCTGATATTCGACCCGCGGCGGGGATTCGGGATAGACGGTCCGCTCGACGATGCCATAGCGGGCGAGCTTGCGCAGGCGCTCGTTGAGCACCTTGGTGCTGATTCCGGGAAGCGCGCGTTGCAGCGCACCCGGCCGGCGGATACCCCGGCGAAGCTCCCGCAACAGGCTCACGGTCCACTTGCAGCCGACGATCTCTTCGACCATGCGCGCGACCTTGGGCGCGCCGCGGTCGGAGGTTCTTTTCTTTTGCATGCAACAACCTCTACCGAAATGTGCCGATCTCACCGAAATGAACGTATTTCGCGCTGCCGCCCTCCCTGTTTCCATACCTCACACCAGACCCCATGATGCGCGGCTTGCGTAGGCGATCGAAGGAGGGAGCGCATGCGCAAAGCGACCCTGGTCCTGTTCCTGGTCGGCGCGACGGCGTTGGTGGCCGCCGCCGCCACCGACGAGCAGACGACGGTCCCCTATCCGGACGGCTACCGCGACTGGCGGCATGTCAAATCGATGGTGATCGAAGAGGGCCATCCGCTGTACGAGTCGTTCGGCGGCATCCACCACATCTATGCCAACGCCAAGGCCCTCGAGGGCTACCGCAGCGGCTCCTTTCCCGATGGATCGGTGCTCGTGTTCGACCTGCTCGAGGCGGTTCGCGCCGACAATGCCATCACGGAGGGAAGGCGCAAGGTGGTGGGCGTGATGGTCAAGGATCGGCGCCGCTATGCCGCGACGGGTGGCTGGGGGTTCGAAGCCTTCAAGGGCGACAGCCGCAGCGAACGGCTGGTCGGCGCCAATGCCGAGAGCGCGTGTTTCGCATGCCATGCGGTGCAAGCCGAGACGGACTACGTGTTCAGCAGCCTCCGTCCCTGAACCCGAGGCCCGCCAGCCCGGACCGCGGGCCGTACAGGCGGCCCGTGGTCGCGGCTTTCGAAGATCTGCGCCACCTTTGCATACGCATAGGTGTCGAGCGGGCGACCTGGCCGCGCACGGTGGCGGCGCGGTCGGTCGCGCGCGGTTCGCAAGCCCCGAAGCCAGATATGGGCGGCCGCAATTCGCGCCCGGCCCGGTGACGGTCCCGGTCGCGCACCAGTCGGAGCAGGCTTCGGGCGGGTGGTCCCACTCCGCCCGCTCCGATCCGGGGGCACGCCGCCACATCTGTCCTTGCCACAAAGCGGCCCGTGCGGCAGTCTGGCCGGAATGTACCCAAGCAGGGGGATATCATGCACAGGCTGATCCGATGGACGCTCGCGGCCGGCGCGGGGGTGGTGCTGTTTGCCGCAGCAGGGGCGGCTGCGGTCTATTTGCTCACCCAATCGCATCGCGAGAGGATCTACGATATCCGTCCGGACCCGGTCGCGATCCCGGACGGTGCGGAGGCGCTCGCCCGCGGCGAGCATGTCGCCACCATCCGGGGGTGCCGCGAATGTCACGGCGCCGATCTCGGCGGTCGCGTGTTCATCGATGATCCCATGGTGGGGCGGATCATCGCCCCCAATCTCACCCGGGGCGCGGGCGGGATCCGGGATTTCGCGGTCGCGGACCTGCTTCGGGCGATCCGCCACGGCGTAGGGCCCGACGGCCGTTCGCTTTTGTTCATGCCCTCCTTCGAGTTCTGGTATCTCGGGGATGAGGACGTGGGAGCGCTGATCGCCTGGATCCGGAGCCTGCCGCCGGTCGACAACGACCTCGGCGAATCCTCGCTGGCGCTTCCCATCCGGGCCATCTATCTGTTCACCGAGGAGATGGATCTCTTTGCCGCCGAGCTCATCGATCACACGGCAAGGCGGCCGCCGGCGCCGGCTCCGGAGGTGAGCGTCGCCTACGGCCGCTATCTCGCCTGGAGCTGTGTCGGCTGCCACGGCCGCACGCTCGAGGGCGGTCCGATCCCGGGCCGTCCGCCCGACTGGCCGCCGGCATCCGACCTCACCTCAAAGGGGCCGCTCGCCGCTTGGAGCGAGGAGCAGTTCGTCGCCACCATCCGCAGCGGCACCACGCCGGACGGGCGCGCGCTGAATAGCGCATACATGCCCTGGCACGTGTTCGCCAACATGACGGATGCCGAGCTCGCCGCGCTTTGGCGCTATCTGCGCACCTTGTAAGGCCTTTCGGGCGCGCCGGGGAGGGGGCCGCGCCGGCGGGCCCGGTCGCAGCGACGGGCCGGTGGGGCGGGTATCGGGGCAGTGCCGCATGCGACGCGCCGCCCAACCCCCTCACGCCGGGGATGGGATCGGATCGGGGGCGCGTCGGATGCGCCCGCGCAGGTGGTCGGCGAGGGAATCGGGCGTGCACAGCGCCATGCGCGCCTGGACCGCCAGCGCGTCCGCGAACCGCAACGCCTCCTTGTGGGCGCACAACAGGATCGCATCCTCCGGTTGGTCGCAGAGATGCGTGGAGGTGCGGCGCAGGGTCGGCAGGCGTCGTGCGAAACCGTTGGTGGTCTTGGCCTCGATCCACAGCAGGCGGTCGTTCACCAGCGCCACCAGGTCGAGCTCGAAGTCGTCCCCCTCGGGCAGGGTCACCTGGATGCGCCGGAGATGGAGGATGGGGGCCGCGGCCAGATGCTGGCAGCTTGCGAGCGCGGTCTCGGCGTAGATTTCGAGCCACTCGCCGGTGAAGAAGCTGATGGCCCTGGGATCCACGGGCGGCGCGCAATAGAGCTCGCGCACGGGGGACTTGCGGTACTTGAAGGCCGGCAACAGCTCCGCCTTGTGGGCCAGGTCCACGAGCAGGGTGATGTCGGCGATCTGCTGGGCCGGATAGGGTTTGAGGTCCATGTGGATCATCTCGCGGGTGGATTGGGCGCGCTTGATGGCGTCGATCAGGGGTACGAGGTTGGGATATTTGTCGGCGATCAGCCGCGCGAGCTTTGCGAGTTCGGGATCGATCCGGCCACCGGCCACCACCGCCTTCACCCGCAAACCGGCCGCCTCGAGCCTGCCAACCAGCGCCTCGGCGCCGGCATGCGCCCCGTCCGCGGGCGGGTTCGACGACGGGGGCGCCGCGCTCCGGGCAGCGCTCTCCTCCGCGTCGGTCGACGGGGCAGGATGAGCGAGCTGGTGGGTGAGCCGCACCGCTTCGGCGAGCAGCGCGGCAAGCTGCCTGTAGAGATCGTCGCGGTTCGCCATCGGGCCTCCTCCCTTCGCACAGACCCCATCGGGGGCGCTTTGGGCCGTGCCGGCGCCTTGCAGGACAGAAATACATGTTCCGAGCGCGCGGCGAACCGGCGACAAGCTTGCCGACACTGTGATCGATACGGGAGTCGGCCTTGCGGCCGCGTCTTGAGCCGTGGAGGGGGCGCCCGGCGACGGGCGGTGCCGTCATCGGCGGTCGTTGGCCCGGCGCTTGAGCAACAATTCCCTGGCCCGGTTGAGCTGGGTGGCGAGGAAGCTGGTGCCGCCGTGGTCGGGGTGGAGCTTGGCCATCAGCCGGCGGTAGGCGGCCTTGATCTCCTCCTCGCTGGCTCCGGGCTCGAGCCCCAGGATGGCATAGGCGGTGCGCTCGTCCATCGGCATGGCCGCAGAGGGGCCGGATTCCCCCTGCGCTCCGCCCGCAGCCCCATCCCAGCTGCGCCAGTTCGGATCCCGCCGGTCGAGATAGGCCTCGAGCAGCTGCTGGCCCTGGGGATCGGCCGCCGCCAGTTCCCGGTAAAGGGCGAGCAGCTCCTCCGGCCCCAGGCTCGACAGGCGGCGCCCCTGGAGCGGTCCGGCGAGCACCCGCCCGTCGAGTTCCCCGCTCTGCCGGTCCAGTTCCATCTCCAGCATGGCGGTGCGGATGCGCGAGGTTGCGGCCGCAGAGCCGTGGGGTTCCTCCTCGAGCGGATCGGCTCCGCGGCGCGCGCGCATCAGCGAGCGCACCGCCATGGCGGTCGCCGCCAGGGTGACGAGGGCGAGGCCGAAGCGGCCCATCCAGATCAGGCCGGTGGAGGCGAGGGCGCTGAACACCGCGACGAAGGTGCGCACCGCCTGGGCGAGGTCCGTGGGGGAGACGGTGCTAAGCCAGCGCGCGAGCCACCACAACAGGAAAAGGGCGAGGATTCCCGCGAGCAGGTAGAAGGCCATGGCTCAACGCACCTGGGAGGCGATGAGCTTGACCGCGGCGGTGGACTTGCCGGCGATCCGCTGCAGCGCCTCCTGGCCGCCCGCGGCATAGGCCGCGACCGCTTTGAGCAGCTCGGCGAGCTCCCGCGGCGCGCCGGCGTCGAAACGGCAGTGGGCGCCGCCCGTGAGCTGGGCGATGTGGCGGAAGGCGCGGGTGGCGTTGGCGTCGTCGCCTTCCTGGAAGAGGAACGCCCGCACCCCGAGGATGCCCAGCTCTCCCGCAAGCCGCCCCAGCTCGTCGATGTCCTCCTCGCAACAATCGCCGATGAACACCAGGGCGTGCACCCGGCGTTTTCGGGTCTCGTTGCGGGCATGGCGGAGGATGCGCCGGATCTGGGTCTGGCCGGCGCGACAGGTCACCCGGGTCATGAGGTCGATCAGCGCGCGGGGGTCCTGGACCCAGCGGCTCGCCTTGCATTCGTCGAAACCGCGGTAGAAGGCGAGCTGCACCTCGAGCCCGCCGAGCCGCGCCGCCTCGGCGAACATCTCCCCGGTCACCCGCGCCGCCCGGTCCCAGGTGGGCTCGCGGGAGGCGGTGGCATCGAGGGCGAAAATGAGCCTGCCCCCTCCGCCCGGCGGCCTTTTCGGCAGCCGTTGCACCTCGGCGAGAAAACGCGCCACATCGTCGGCGCCGGCCGGGGACAGCTCTCCCTTCTTCATAGCCTTCAATGTGAGCGCGAACCGGCCGCTGTCCAGGTGGTACCCGGCTCGCCGAGGACAAGGGCCCGTCCGCCTAGGGCAACCTCTCCACCTGGGCGGGATCGGCGAGTTCGATCATCGGCCCGCCCGCATCCAGGATCACCCCCCGCACCCGAAGCGGCCGTCCGACCCAGGCTTCGGGCCGCACGCCCCGCTGCCGCCAGCGGCGCAGGCGGTCGCGGGGAATCCTAAGGGTGAAGTCGCGGCGCACATCGGCACCGAAGTTGAGATAGCAGAACCAGCGCCGGCAGGTGAGCTGCCGCGGCACCCCCTCCACCACCGCATAGCGCATCGGCCGAGACGCCACTTGGGATGCGGGATGGGGGCCCACCAGCCCGAGCCCCCAAAGCCCCCGCCGCTTTGCACGGGCCTCGGCCTCGGCCTCGAGATAGCGGTCGAAGGCCACCGATCCCACGAGCGGATCCGCCACGGCAAAACCCCGGCGCAGCACCTCCAAAGCGAGCGGCGTTCCATCCGCAAGCCGCAGCTCCGCCACCGGATGGCCGTGGCGGTCCCGCACGAGCCCATCCCCGACCGGCTCCGGCGCGAGCTGTGTTGCCAGCTCTTCCAGCAGCCGCCGCACCCGCTCGCTGAACGCGCGCCCCCGGCCGTGGGCGGAAGGAATGACCACGAACCGCACCCCCGCGAGATGGACCGGTTCCCGATCCTCGAGGTGGATGCGGAAGTCGGGCAACAGCTCGAGTCCTGCATCCGCCGGTTGCGCGCCCAGGGCGAGCGTGGCAACTAGGGCGGCGATGCGAAGGCCGCGCTTGATGTGCTGCCAAGGACGGCCGGTCCCCGGTTGCGGGCGCGGACCGGCAGCGGTAGCAGAGCGCCGACCGTCCCGATGGCCTCCGGCTCCTCGGGACGGGGGTGCCTGCAGGCCCGCGTGGAACAGGCGAGGGGCATGTTTCCGATCAGCTTCGGGCCGACCAAACGGTTTCGCAACCTCTCGGAGCGGGAGATCCTGGCGCTCGCCATCTCCCTCGAAGAGGAGGACGCCCGCATCTACCGGGACTTCGCCCAGGCGCTGAAGGAGACCTTCCCCCACTCGGCCCAGGTGTTCGAGGAGATGGCGGCCGAGGAGGACGAACACCGCAGGCGGCTCGTGCGGCTGTATCGCGAGCGCTTCGGCGACCACATCCCCCTCATCCGCCGCGAACACGTGCGGGGGTTCGTGCGCCGCAGGCCGGTCTGGCTGATGCAGCACGCCGACCTCAACACCATCCGCCGTCTCGCCGAGGACATGGAGGAGGAGACGCGCAATTTCTACCTCAAGGCGGCGGAACGGGTGAGCGATCTCCGCATCCGCGAGCTTTTGGTGGAACTCGCCACCACCGAGCGGGATCATGCCGATCTCGCCCGCCGCCTGCGGGAGCAGTACGCGGCGGGCGAGGCGGCGCACGCCGAGGAGGAGGCGGCGCGGCGGCGGTTCGTGCTGCAGATCGTGCAGCCGGGGCTGGCCGGGCTGATGGACGGTTCGGTCTCCACCCTGGCCCCCTTGTTTGCCGCCGCCTTCGCCACCGGCAACAGCTGGGACGCGTTCCTGGTCGGCACCGCCGCCTCGGTGGGGGCGGGGATCTCCATGGGCTTCGCCGAGGCCCTCTCGGACGACGGCGCCCTCACCGGGCGCGGCCATCCGGCCATCCGCGGCACGGTGTGCGGGATCATGACCACCGTCGGCGGCATCGGCCACACCCTGCCCTATCTCATCCCGGATTTCGTGGTCGCCACCACCATCGCCGTCATCGTCGTCCTCTTCGAGCTCTGGGCGATCGCCTGGATCCGCGCCCGCTACATGGACACGCCCTTCCTGCAGGCGGTCTACCAGGTGGTGGCGGGCGGTTTTCTCGTCTTTCTCGCCGGCGTGCTGATCGGCCAGGCGTGAGGCGCTCAGGGCGCGGCGTCCTCGGCCGCGAGCCGCTCGGCCCGGGCGAGATCCTCGGGCGTGTTGATGTTGAAGAAGGGGTCATGGGGCGTTGTGGGATAGTCGACCACCGCCAGCCGGTAGCGGGCGGTGAACCGGTCGATTTTGCGCCCGCCTTCCTCCTGGAGATAGCGGGCGAGGGCGTCGGTCAGGGCGGTCGGCCACAGGCCGAACACCGGGTGGGTGCGGCCGCCGCTCGCCGCGCAAGCGAGCTCGGCCCGCTCCCGCGCCACCGCCCTCCGCAGTTGCGCCACCAGATCGCGCGGCAGAAAGGGGGTGTCGGTGGCGACGCTGACCACCCAGGACAGACCCTGTTCGCGTGCCCACAGGAGCCCGGCGAGCACGCCGGCGAGCGGCCCGAGGAAGCCGGGGCAGGGGTCGGCCACCACTTCCAGCCCGAAGGCGCGAAAGCGGTCCGGATCGCCGTTGGCGTTGAGCACCAGCGCCGCCACCTGCGGGGTGATGCGCGCCACCACATGGGCGAGCAGCGGGCGGCCCTGGAGCATCAGCAGGCATTTGTCGCCGCCGCCCATGCGCCGGGCACGGCCGCCGGCGAGCAGGACGGCGCCCACCCGATCCCCGCTCACGCCTCGGCCTCGTCGGGCAGGCTGGCCTTGCGCACGAGCCTGGGATCCTCCTCCGCGGCCTGATGCGGTGCGGCATCGAAGACGATGCGATGGGTGCCGGAGAGGGCGAGGAAACGCCGGCCCCGGGCGCGGCCGATGAGCGTGAGGCCGGCCTCGCGGGCGAGCTCCACCCCCCAGGCGGTGAAGCCGGAGCGCGAGACCAGGATGGGGATGCGCATCTGCACGGTCTTGATGATCATCTCCGAGGTGAGCCGGCCGGTGGTGTAGAAAATCTTGTCCTCGGGCGCGATGCCGTGGCGGAACATGTAGCCGGCGATCTTGTCCACCGCATTGTGCCGTCCGACGTCCTCCATGTAGATCAGCACCCGGTCCCGCTGGCACAGGGCGCAGCCGTGGATGGCGCCGGCCTTGAGATAGAGCGAGGGGCAGGTGTTGATGGTCTTGAGCAGGCTGTAGAGCCAGGAGGTGCGCAGGACCGCATCGTCGCTCAGACGGACCTCGGAAAACCGCTCCATCAAATCGCCGAACACGGTGCCCTGGGCGCAGCCCGAGGTCTGCACCCGCCGCTTGAGCTTGTCCTCGTAGTTGGTGGCGCGGGCGGTGCGCACCACCACCACCTGGAGCTCCTCGTCGTAATCCACACCGGTGACGACGTCGTCCGGCCGCAACATGTTCTGGTTGAGGAAGTAACCGATCGCGAGATATTCGGGGTAGTCCCCGATGGTCATGACGGTGACGATTTCCTGGTCGTTGAGGAACAGGGTGAGGGGGCGCTCGTGGACGATGGGCGCCTCCACCCGCCGCCCTTCGTGGTCGAGGCCGGCAACCCGGCGCGTGAGCCTGGGATCCTCGGGATCGGGCAGCAGCAGGGCGTCCTCCATGACGGGCCTCCGGCATCCGGTATGCAGCAGGCCTTAAGCTAATGGCTCGCCGGCGTCCGGCAAAGCGTTCCAAACAGGCTCGTCGATCCCGGCGCATCCCGAGGCGCGCCGGGCGGCCTGCGGCCTCCCTGCGGAGGCGGTTTGTGAGCGTGGCGGCGTGGAGCCTGGGCCTGTTGAGCGCGCTCGCTTTGCTGGCGCTGCTGGTGGTGGTTCGCCTTCCCGATCCCGCCCAGCTGCTCGCGGAGCGCGAGGCGCTGCGCATCACCGTGCTGGCGGAGGACGGCTCCATCCTCGCCGAACGCGCTCCGGAAGGCCGCGCCTATGTGCGGCTCGGGGAGATCTCGCCC
Source organism: Alphaproteobacteria bacterium (assembly GCA_026982585.1). Classification (GTDB taxonomy): domain Bacteria; phylum Pseudomonadota; class Alphaproteobacteria; order Geminicoccales; family Geminicoccaceae; genus HRBIN39. The sequence continues at coordinate 17,341 of JALSGW010000212.1, forward strand.
TGGCTGGTGCAGGCGGTGGTGGCGGTCGAGGATAGGCGCTTTTTCGCCCACTGGGGCGTGGATCTGCGCGGCATGTTGCGGGCGGCGTGGCAGAACCTGCGCACGGGATCCTACAGCGCAGGCGGCAGCACCATCACCCAGCAGCTGGCCAAGAACCTCTATCTCTCCGGCGAACGCACGCTGGCGCGCAAGTTGCGCGAGCTGGTGTTGGCGTTGTGGTTGGAGTTGCGCCTCGGCAAGGAGGACATCCTGGAGCTGTACCTCAACCGGGTGTACTTCGGCGAGGGGGCCTACGGAGCGGAGGCCGCAGCGCGCGTTTATTTCGGCAAGAGCGCGGGCGAACTCGATCTCGCCGAGGCGGCCATGCTCGCGGGTCTGCTCAAGGCTCCCTCGCGCCTCGCCCCCACCCGCGATCTCGTCGCCGCCCAGGAGCGCGCCGCGGTC
>JALSGW010000213.1 GCA_026982585.1 Alphaproteobacteria bacterium
GTTCAAGCGTTTCTTCAAGGAAGCCGAGCGCATGCGGGGGGATACCGCGGAGAACCTGGTCGGGCTGCTCGAGCGGCGCCTGGATGCGGTGGTCTTCCGCGCCAATTTCGCTCCCACCATGTTCGCGGCGCGCCAGCTCATCAATCACGGCCACGTGCAGGTGAACGGGCGCCGGGTCAACATCCCGAGCTATCTGCTGGACGAAGGGGATGTGGTGGAGATCCGGGAGAAGTCGAAGAACCACCTGATGGTGCTGGAGGCGGTGCAGCGCCGGGAGCGCGAGGTGCCGGACTACATCCAGGTGGACGTCAAGGCCCTCAAGGCCACCTTCCTCCGGGTGCCGAAGTTCCAGGACATCCCCTATCCGGTCCAGATGGAGCCGAAGCTCGTCATCGAGTATTATTCGCGCTGACGGGCCGGCTGTTGGGTTGGGCGAACAGGCAGCTGAGATTGCCGCCCGCGAACTCGTCGATCATCGGGCGGGGATCCGCATTCCCGCGGGTCAAAAGCGCCCTGAGGCGGCGGCTCTCGTCCCGCCCGGGAAAGCGGGCGAGGTAGATCTCCGCCCAGGCCATATAATGCCGCCCGTGCGGCCGCCGGCTCAGGAAGCCCAGATCCTGCACCCGCCAGTTCCAGCTCGGGCCGGGGTTCACATTGGCCCGGGCGTAGCGCAGCACCCGCTCCGGCTCGGCCACCGCATCCAACAGGAACCGGATCCCGAGGTGCAGGTCTTTGCCCGCTTCGCGGCCCTGCCATAAGGGCATACCCTGCACCGCGGCGATCTCGGCGATCACCGCCAGCGAGGCGAGGGCCAGGCGCTGGTACCACAGGGCGCGGGCGCCGCGCCGCACCTCGAGGGGCAGGCTGCCGTCCGGGCGCATGGCCGCGAGGGCATGGCGGTAGGTGTCGAGGGCGAAGCCGAACAGCTCCCGGTCGCCGGTGAGCGCGCCCCAGGCGGCATAGACGCTCGCCGCCAGATAGGCGTGGTTGTTGCGCGCCACGTCCGAGCGCGGGTCGAGCCCGCGCTGGCGGGCGAAGCCGCGCCGCACCAGATCGTCGATCCAGCCGAAGATGCGGGCGCGGCGGGCGAGGGGGACGGTGGGCTCGTCGGCCACCACCAGCCAGTAGGCGACGATGGTGGGCAGAAGGGCGCGGTGGACCGCGTACCAGAGGCGGTTTGGCGATCCGCGCAGCTTGGTGAGCGCCCGCCCCTTGGCCCAGCGGTCGAGAAGCCGTACCAGCGCCTGTCGGGCCCTGGGATCGCCGGTGGCGAAGGCATCGGCGGCAGCCCGCATCACGGTCCAGGAAAAGCGTTCGAGCCGGTCGATGCGCTGCCGCGTAAAGGTGGTGGGGGCCTTGAAGCTGGGCCAGCGGTCGACCGCGGCATCGCACAGCCGGGCGAGCTCCTCGGGCGGCAGGGTGCGCAGCGCCCGCCTGCGTTCCTCGCGTACGAACAGCACCTCTCCCGCCCGCCACAGAGGCGGACTATCCTGGACGCGGATGGCCCAACCCGCCGCCGCCGGCGTGGTGGGCAGGAGAGCCGCGAGCATGAGGGCGAGGCCGATGACCAGCCGATGCAAGGGATTGGGGGAACGGTGCGGGCGCGGCGTCGGCCGGGGCGCGGTTCTCGCGGCGGCGTTGGTGGCCTTGCTCGGCGCGGCCGGGCCGGGCCAGGCGCAGCAGGGGGAAGAGGGCGAATGGTGCAGGCTCGAATATGTCATGAAACTCTCCGGACTCGAGGTGGGCAAACTCACCCTTGAACTCGAGCGGCGCGCCCAAGAGGCAAGGGCCCGTATGCGGCTCAAGAACAAGGGCCTGGCCCGGCTGTTCATGCGGCTGAGCGCGCGCATGGAGGGGCGGGTGGTGCTGGAGGACGGCATCGTCCGCCCGGCCGAGTTCCGCATCCGCTACGAAAAGCCGGGACGGGTGCGGGACATCCGCCTGCGCTACGACCAGAGCGGACGGATCGTCGAGCTCCGCTACGTCAACAACGGCCGGCTGCGGGAAAGCGACGTCCCCGAACGCCTCCGCAAGGCCACCGTCGATCCCATGACCGCTTTTTTGCGCCTGCAGGGCTGGCTCACCGGAGGGCCGGAGGTCGGCGAGCGCATCCGCATTCCGGTGTTCGAGGGGCGCAAGCGGCTGGACGTGGAGGTCGAGTATCGGGGCCTCGTCCAGCCGCGCGACGACCGCATCAAGGGCGCCGTGCACCGGTTGCGGGCGCGGCTGATCGGCATCTACGGCTTCGAGGGCGGTTACGGTTTCGTGAGCGACCCCGGCGAGGAGCCCAACTGGCTCGATGTGCTGGCGAGCGAGGAGCCCTGTCCGGCGCCGCTGCGGGTGGTCGGGGAATCCCCCCTCTACAAACCCAAGATCCTGCGCCGCAAGGCGCGCTCAGACCGGCTCTGAGAAGGCGATGCCCTTGTCCTTGAGCAGCTGCTTGAGCTCGCCGCTCTCGTACATCTCGCGCACGATGTCGAAGCCGCCGACAAGCTCGCCCTTGACGTAGAGCTGGGGGAAGGTCGGCCAGTTGGCGAACTCCTTGAGGCCCTGGCGCAGCTCCGGATCCTCCAGCACGTTGTAGGAGGCGAACTTCACCTGCAGGTCCGAGAGCACCTGCACCACCCCGGCGGAAAAGCCGCACTGGGGAAAGACCGGTGTGCCCTTCATGTACAGGACCACATCGTCCTTGGCGAGCTGCTCCCGGATGCGCGCGAACACCGGATTGCTCATGATGCGCTCCCCTTCGATTGG
>JALSGW010000214.1 GCA_026982585.1 Alphaproteobacteria bacterium
GGGCTGGTTCGCGAGCAGCGACGCCTATGACCGCCAGGCCCAGGCGGGCCTCGTGAGCTGCCCGTTGTGCGGCAGCGTCAAGGTCGAGAAGGCGCCCATGGCGCCTGCGATCGCCCGCTCGCGCGGAAGCGGCCAGGCGGCCGCTGAAGGCGATGAAACCCGCAAGCGTCGCACCGAGCGGCTGTACCGCCTGATGCGCGCGGTACAGCGCTATGTGGAGCAGAACTACGAGCACGTGGGCCGGCGTTTCGCGGAGGAGGCGCGGCGCATCCACTACGGGGAGAGCGAGCCGCGGGGGATCTACGGCGAAGCGAGCCGGCAGGAGGTCAAGGAGCTGTTGGAGGAGGAGATCCCGGTCGCTCCGCTGCCGCGGCTTCCCGATCTCGACGCCTAGGCGCGACGGAGCGCCGCCGGCCGGATCCGGAGCCCTGGACGTGCCGCCACCGTCGTGAGAAGAGGGATGGGTTCGGGCGGAGGGGGCCTGTGTGGGTGAGGACACCCGCCTTTGACCTCACGCGCCCCAGGGAGCCGCTCTTGCCGCTGGTGGTGTCCGTGCCCCACAGCGGCACGCGGCTGCCGCGCGAGGCGCGGCGACGGCTGTGCGTCGGCGAGCCGGTGCTGCGGCAGCTCGACGACGGCCCGGTGGACCGGCTCGCCGAGGGCGCCTCGGTGTCCGGTGCGGTGCTGCTGCGGGCCCGCTACCGGCGGGCCTACGTGGACCTCAACCGTGATCCCAACGAACTCGATCCGGAACTGGTCGAGCGGCTGCCGCCGGATGTGCGCCCGCTGCTCAGCCTGCGGGTCAAGGCCGGTCTGGGGGTGATCCCGAGCCGGCTCGGCACGCGCCGTCTCTACGCGGCGCCGCTCTCGATCGCGGAGGTGCGCAGGCGGCTCGAGCGGGCCCATGTGCCCTATCACGCCTGTCTCGCGCGGGAGATCGAGGCGCTGCGCCGCCGCTTTCGGGTGGTGCTGCTGCTCGACCTCCACTCCATGCCGGACAGTGCGGCCTGGCTCGAAGGCCGTCGCATCGACGTCTGCATCGGCGACCGGTTCGGCCAGAGCGCGCATCGCGATCTCGCCGAGTGGCTGCGGCGATGGCTGGCGGCCGAGGGCCTCCGCGCCGCCCACAACCGGCCCTATGCGGGCGGCTATGTGGTGGCGCGCCATGCCCGCCCCCAGGCCGGAATCCACGCTCTCCAGCTCGAACTGCGGCGGGGACTGTTCATGGACGAGCGCGCCCACCGGCTGCACCGCGGCTTCGAACTGCTGCAGCAGACCTTCGCCCGGCTGCTGCGGGATCTCGGATCCCATCTGCGCACAGGCGGCGCGCTCTCCTCGGTGGCCTGAGGGCCGCGGGCGCGGCCAGGCCAGCTCATTCGAGGGCAAAACGCCCGCCCGCGAGCACCGGCTGTGGGGCGGCGGCTTTCCGACGATGGCGAGGAAAGCCGCGGCCGGATGAGGTCCTCAGGCCATCAGATCCACGAACAGCCCCCGCCAGGGCTCGCCCGGCGGCCGCGTGCGGCGCCTGCGCTCCCGCTCCTTTTTCTGCGGCGGACGATAGGGACGAAACGGCCCCCTTGCGGCCCTGCGCTCGATCTGCACCCGGGTGCCGTCCGGCCGCAGGATCTCCACCGCCGCCACTGTGCGGGCGCTCACCGCTCTCCTCCCTTAACCGTTTGTTAACCTCGCATGGCCTGCCGCCTCTGCCAAGGGGCGGGCGGTTTGGGGCGCTATCGGGTATGCATCCGGCCGCTTGCCGCGCGGCGCGGGATCGTGGTAGCGGCGGGGATCATCCGGAGTTGTATGGTATCGCGCATTGGAGGAGGCATGACGCGGCGATTGTTCGGCACCGACGGCATTCGCGGCGAGGCCAACCGCCATCCGATGACGGCGGAGGTGGCGCTCGCCCTGGGGCGGGCGGCGGGGCAGTTGTTCCGCAGCAAGCATCCACCGCACCGGGTGGTGATCGGCAAGGATACCCGGCTCTCCGGCTATATGCTGGAGCCGGCCCTGACCGCCGGGTTCATCTCGGCGGGCATGGACGTGATCCTGGTGGGCCCCATGCCGACTCCGGCGGTGGCGTTTCTCACCCGCTCCATGCGTTGCGATCTCGGGGTGATGATCTCCGCCTCCCACAACCCGTTCGCGGACAACGGCATCAAGCTGTTCGGGCCGGACGGATTCAAGCTCTCGGACCGGATCGAGGAGGAGATCGAGGGGCTGATGGCGGATCTGGGCGGCGACGGCCTCGCGCCGCCGCACGCGCTCGGGCGCGCCAAGCGCTTCGAGGACGCCCGGGGCCGCTACATCGAACATCTCAAGCGCAGCTTCCCGCGCGATCTCGACCTCTCGGGGGTGAAGCTGGTGGTGGACTGCGCCCACGGCGCCGCCTACCACATCGCGCCCGACTTGTTCTTCGAGCTCGGAGCGGAGGTGGTGGCGATCGGCTGCGAGCCGAACGGCCTCAACATCAATCTGCGCTGCGGCTCCACCCACCCCGAGGCGGTGCAGGAGGCGGTGAAGGCGCACGGAGCCGATCTCGGCATCGCCCTCGACGGGGACGCCGACCGGCTGGTGCTGGTGGACGAGGGCGGGCGGCTCGTGGACGGCGACCAGATGCTGGCGGCGATCGCGGCGAGCTGGCTCGAGGAGGGACGGCTGCACGGGGGAGCCGTGGTGAGCACGGTGATGTCCAACCTGGGGCTCGAACGCTACCTCGCCGG
>JALSGW010000215.1 GCA_026982585.1 Alphaproteobacteria bacterium
CAAGCAACCGAATGCCAAGGGCACCGGAAGCAACCGAGCCGATACGCTGGGTGCCGGGAGTGCTTCGATGGTGTTGAGAAGCGCGGCATCGGCGGAAGGAACGGTTGCCGTCCACATAGCGCCCGCGCTTTTTGCATCGCTCGACGAAGATGGCCCGAAAGATGACCGCTACGTTTCGGCAAGTTCACCTCATCAGTTCGACTATTCGTGCCATCATTGTCTTCCGGATTTCGATGAATGTCCGCGGACGAGTAGGGAGTACGTCGCGCAACAAATCCCATGGACAAACAGGATGTCTCGACAAGTGTGGCCGCTGGCAGATCAAGATTCGGCGGACGCTCCCTTCGCCAACGAATGCGGAGTTGTATCCGCGGTATCCGGGATCCTCGGAGCCATCGCGCATCGTCCCGAGCGCCCCGCTGCGGGCCCGAAGGCGCCGCTTCGGCACATCGCCGATCATCGAGACGGAGCTGTGGCAGCTCCGCCCTAAGGACGGTGTGCGCAGGGGGTCAGCGGGCCTGCCGCAGGACACGAGCCAGCGCCTCGCGCGGTTCGATGCCGCCGAGGCGGCGCACCGCCCGGTCCACCGCCTGTGCCGCCAGGTAGGCCCACACCGCTTCCGGCGGCGGGGGTGTGCCGGTCCGTGCCGCGAAACGGCTCCGGAAGGAATCGAGCGCGACCCCGAGCCGCCGGGCCAGCTCCTCCGCTTCGGCGATCGATGGCGGCGTCCTGCGGGCCCCTGTCCACACCGGCACGGCGCGCGGACGCGGAGCGCAGGCGAGCGGCGCCATCGCCACATCCGCTTCCGCCACCCGGATCTCCTCTCCGCAGCCACCCCGCACCACCCGGAGATCCACGTCGAGCCCGCCCAGATGGCCGTCCGATTGCTGGGCCGGGTGGACGTCGCGCTCGGCCGCGGCGAGCAGAAAGGCCGTCACCATCGCCTGTTCCCGCGCAGTCGGGAGGTCGCCGGGGATCAGCATCGCCGCCGTGAAACCGTGTGCCCACGCCGCACCGAAGGGAGCCGTGAGCATGCCCAACAGCGCGCATGCGCGCCACCATGCCATCGCTTCTCCTCCTGATGGGAGGCCGATGCCATTCCTGCCGCACGGTTCCGCTTCCGGCAACGTCCCGAAGGCGCGAGCCCGGATCTCCCGGCCGGCAGCCGGCGATCCGCCCCATCCGGTGCGCACGGCGGCTCGGGCGTATCGCCGGGCGACCGACCGCGGACGGGCGCTCCAGGGAGCTGCTGGTGCGCCCGGCGGGATTCGAACCCACGACCCTCGGATTAGGAATCCGATGCTCTATCCGGCTGAGCTACGGGCGCCCATGGCGCTTATATTCGCCGAGCGGCCAGGCGGACAAGGCCGAAGCCCGAGGGTCTGCGGTCGGGCGCTGCGGCCGGCTTTCCGCCGGTGATCGATCAGCCGGCTGCTGACAGGCTCGGCGCTTGCCGCTAGAGCATCGCCCGTCGCCTTTCACCATCCGCATGCTACGGGATGTCCCGCATGGCCCTTTCAGCCGCCGAACCGGAGAGCGCGTGGCGGGTGCTGCCCGAGTTGCAGCGCGCCTGCCAGGAAGGACGGCTTGCGCTGTTTCTCGATTTCGACGGCACGCTTGCCCCGATCCGGGATCATCCCGACGAGGTGCGTCTCGAGGAAGGGCTGAAGCAGGCGCTGGCCCAAGCCGCCCGGCGGTGCTTCGTCGCCATCGTCAGCGGACGGGATCTCGCCGACCTCGAGGCGCGCATCGGCCTTGCGGAGCTCTGCTACGCCGGCAGCCACGGGTTCGAGATCCGCGGACCCAACGGCCTTCGCCACGAGTTCGGCGAGCAGGCGGTCGCCGCCCTCGACCGCTTCGAACCCGAGCTGCGCACCGCGCTCGCCGGGCTTTGCCGGGTGTGGGTGGAGCGCAAGCGCTATGCGCTCGCGGTCCACCTGCGGCGGGCGCGGAAGGCGGAGGCGGAGACGGCCGCCGCCCGGGTGCGGGCGCTCGCCGCGGACCAGCCGGAGCTCACCCTGAGCTCGGGGAAGAAGGTCCTCGAGATCCGTCCCAGGGCGCCCTGGCACAAGGGGGCCGCGGTGCTGTGGCTGCTCGACCACCTCGGCGATCCACAAAGGCTTCCGGTCTTCATCGGCGACGATATCACCGACGAGGACGCCTTCCGCAGTCTGGAGGGGAAGGGGGTGACGGTGCTGGTGGCGGAGGAGGACCGTCCGACCCGGGCCCGCTACCGCCTCTCCGATCCCGGGGAGGTGGCGCGGTTCCTGCGCGCCCTGATCGCCGACTGCACCGCGGAGCCGGCCGGTCCCTAGCCTCCCCGCACCGCCTCGCGCCCGCCCAGGCTGCGCGCTGCCGCCACCGCCGGCCGCTCCTCCGCCATCTTTCGCCTGCCCCTGGGCGCGCCGGCCAGAAGCGGCGTGGCGGCGCAGATGCGCTTTTCCACCTCCAGCAGCAGCACCCCGCCCAGGGCGGCCAGGGTCCGTTCGCCGATGCGTTCCACCACCGGCGCAAGCCGCGGTCCCAGGCGACGGCCGAGCGGCGGCAGGTAGAGCGCCTGATCGCGCCTGAGGGGTTCGAACAAATGCCCCCGGCACAGGCGCTCGATCTGGCCGACGGTGAAGGGACGGCCGTGGCCGAAGGGCGTGCGTTCGCTCCAGCACCACAGGCCGTGCCGGTTGGGCACCACCAGCACCAGGCGGCCGCCCTCCGCGA
>JALSGW010000216.1 GCA_026982585.1 Alphaproteobacteria bacterium
ATCGATTCGAGCCTTTCTGCCGCCGTGGCGGTGGACGCGCTCGGCGCGGAGCGGGTGCAGGCGCTGGCCATGCCCTCCCGTTACACCTCGAAGGAGAGTCTCGAAGACGCCCGCGAGGTGGCGGCCCGGCTCGGCATCCGCCTCGAGACGGTGTCGATCGAGCCGATGTTCGAGGCCTTCCTCTCCGCCCTCGCGCCGCTGTTCGCCGGCAGGGATCCGGATGCCGCCGAGGAGAACCTCCAGGCGCGCATCCGCGGCGTGCTTTTGATGGCTGTCTCCAACAAATTCGGGCCGATGGTGCTCTCCACCGGCAACAAATCCGAGATGTCGGTGGGCTACGCCACCCTCTACGGCGACATGTGCGGCGGCTTTTCGGTGCTCAAGGACGTCTACAAGACCATGGTCTACGAGCTCGCCCGCTTCCGCAACCGGGGCCGGCCCGAGGGCATGCTCGGGCCGGAGGGGCCGCCGATTCCCGAACGGGTGCTGGCCAAGGCGCCGTCGGCGGAGCTGCGCCCCGATCAGCGCGACGAGGACGCGCTCATGCCCTATGCGCTTTTGGACCGGATCCTGCACGGGCTGGTGGAGGAGGACCTGACGCCGCGGGAGCTGGTCGCCCGGGGTTTCCCCGCCGATGCCGTGCGCCGGGTGCAGGCGCTGTTGGACGGCGCCGAGTACAAACGCCGTCAGGCGCCGCCCGGGGTGAAGATCACCTCCCGCGCCTTCGGCCGCGACCGCCGCTATCCCATCACCAACGCCTTCCGCAGGACCGGTATCGTCCAGCGCGGCGACGGTGCCCCCGCCCCCGCGCCAAAGCCGTGAGGACACCATGGGGATGCCGCTGCTCACCCCCGATGAGCTCGCGCGGCGGATCCCCGACGGGGCCCTGATCGCGCTCGGGGCCGACTACGCCGGGGTGCCCATGGCGCTGGTGGCGGCGCTGATCCGGCGCCGTGCCCGCGACCTGCGGCTGTTGGGCGTGCCGCAGCTCGGGCTCGCCGCCGAGCTTCTGGTGGGTGCGGGCTGCGTGAAGAGCGTGGAGGCGGCGGCGGTGTCCCTGGGCGAATGGGGCACCGCCCCCCTTTTCGAGCGGGCGCGGCGGGAGGGGCGGATCGCGGTGGTGGAGAGCAGCTGCCCGGCGGTGCACGCCGGGCTCACGGCAGCCGAGCGGGGGGTGCCCTTCCTGCCGGTGCGCGGCCTGCTCGGCTCGGACCTGCTGCGGCTGCGCCCCGATTGGAAGGTGATCGCCAATCCCTTCCCGCCCGCAGATCCCCTGGTGCTGGTGCCGGCCATCGCACCCGACGTGGCCCTGCTGCACGCCCGGGCCGCCGACCGCCAAGGCAATCTCTGGCTCGGCACGCGCAAGGAGCTGGTCACCCTGGCCCACGCCGCCCGGCGCACCCTGGCCACGGTGGAGGAGGTGGTGGAGGGGGATCTCTTGGACGACGAGGAGCGGGCGGCGGGAACCCTGCCGGCGCTCTATGTGGAGGCCGTGGCGGTGGCCTGCGGCGGGTGCTGGCCGCTCGGGCTGGCCGGGCGCTACGGGCCGGATGCGGACTGGCTTTCCGCCTACCGGGAGGCGGCCGCCGCCCCCGAGGGATTCCGCCGCATGCTGGATTCGTTCTTGGAGCGGATGGCGTGAATGTGGGCGAACTCGGCATGATCCGAGCCATCGTCGGCCTGCTCGAGGGGGTGCGGCGGGTGGCGGTGGGTGCGCGCTCGCCCTTGCCCGCGGCCGCCGTCCTGCTCGCCCGCGAGCTTCGCGGCGGCGACATGTGGGTGTCGCTGCTCGGCAGCCGCCGCCATGGTCCGCTTCCCGACGGCGGGCGCGAACTGTTCGACCTCGCCGCCCAGGGGCGCATCGAGCTGTTCTTCCTCTCCGGCTGCCAGATCGACGGCGCCGGCAACGTCAACCTCCTCGGCCGGTTCGAGGGCGGACGGCTCGTGCAGCGGTTCGCCGGCAACTTCGGCGCCCCCTTCATGGCCCTCGCGGTGCCCCGGCTGATCCTCTTCACCCATCGCCACGATCGCAGCACGCTGGTGCCGCGGGTGGACTTCATATCCGCGCCCGGACGGGGGCCCGAAGGCTGCTGGCGGCGCGGCGGCCCCGTGGCCCTGGTCACGCCCCGGGCGCTCTTCACCTACTGCCGGGAGCAGGGCCGGTTCCTGCTCGCCCGCCTGATCACGGCCCGCACGGCCGAGGAGGTGGCGGAGCACACCGGCTTCGCCTTCGCCACCGCACCGGACCTCAGACCCCTCTCCCCGCCCGCAAAGGACGAGCTCCGCCTGCTGGCCGGGCCGGTTGCGGACGCGCTCTGCGAAGTGGCGCCCCGTTTCGCCCAAAGGCTCAAGGCCCTCGCGGGCACGAGGGAACTTGTTCCCGATGCGGGGGATCGCTAGATCAAGGGGCGCTCGGAGGGATGGCCGAGTGGTCGAAGGCGCACGCCTGGAGAGCGTGTAGGGGGCAACTCCTCGCGGGTTCGAATCCCGCTCCCTCCGCCACTTGCCTTCATTGAAACGCGGATATGCCCCGATGCGGGGATGATTTTCTTTATGTTTCAAAGGGGTTTAGGCTTGGTGCCCGAACCCGCGAGAATGGCGAAAGGCCCCGACGCGCTCTCTAACCCCCGTTTCTCTCTATTCGACCGACCTTCGGGGCGTTTGAGGTCGGTCACGAAAACCCCAATAAAACAAGGG
>JALSGW010000217.1 GCA_026982585.1 Alphaproteobacteria bacterium
CTGGATCCGGTGGAGGAAAGCGGACTTCCCGAGGAGCTCGCCGAACTGGTGTTCGCACTCGGCGAGGGCGAGGTCGGAGGGCCGGTTGCCACCCCCTTCGGCTGGCACGTGCTCAAGGTGGTGCAAATCCAACCCGCGGGGGCGCCTCCCTTCGAGGAGGTGCGCGACGTGCTCGCACGGGAACTCGCGCGGCGCATGGCCTCGGACCAGCTGCCGCAGCTCGCCGCGGATGTGGACGATGCGCTCGCCGCGGGCGATTCCCTCGAAAAGGCGGCCGAGACCTTCGGGCTCGAGGTGGTGCGGATCGCCGCCGTGGACGCCCGGGGGCTTACCCCCGAGGGGACAGCGGCGGGGGAGGGGATGCTCACCCCCGAGATGCTCGAGCGCGTGTTCGCGGCCGAGGAGGGCGAGACCTCGCTGGTCGAGGAACTGTCTGATGGAAGCTATTTCGTGTTCCGGGTGGACCGGGTGGAGCCCGAACGGACCCTTGCCCTCGATGAGGCGCGCGAGCGCATCGTGGAGGCGCTGGTGCGCGAGCAGCAGCTGGAGGCGGCGCGCGCGCTCGCCCGCACCCTGATCACGGAAGCCTCGGCGGGAGCGCGTTTCGCCGAGCTCTCGGAGCGCTATCCGGGGGTGCGGCGGGTGGAGCTACGGGAGGTGCGGCGCGATGACGACGGCAGCCGCTTCGGCCTTCCCCAGGCGGCGATCGCCGCCCTTTTCGCCCTCAAGGAGGGCGCCCTCGTGGAAGAGCCCCTCGATGGACCGGGTGCCGCGGTGGTGGTGCGGCTCCTTCGTGTGGTGCCGGCCCCCGAGCCGGAGCGGCTCGACGATCTGGCGGCGGAGGTGGGCGCCGCCTGGCGCAACGATCTGCTTCTTCTGTTCGAGCAGGCTCTGGCCGATCGCTACGAGGTGGAGGTGAACGAGCGGCTGCTCGCGGCCTTTCTCGCCCCCGGAGGCTGAGCGGTGAACCTCGAGCCGGATCGCCGCGAGATCCTCGAGCGCTACCAGGAGGGGGAGCCGCAGCTGCTCTGGACCTCGCTCGTGGCGGATCTGGAGACGCCGGTCTCGGCCTTCCTCAAGCTCGCGGACGGGCGCCCCTATAGTTTTCTCCTCGAGAGCGTCGAGGGCGGGGCGATTCGCGGCCGCTATTCCATCATCGGTCTCAAGCCGGACCTCATCTGGCGCTGCTTCGGCGACCGGGCGGAGGTCAACCGCGAGGCCCTGTTCGGCGGCGACAGCTTCCAGCCGGAGCCCCGGGGTGCGCTCGCCTCCCTGCGCCGGCTGCTCCACGAAAGCCGCATCCGCATTCCCCCCGAACTGCCGCCCATGGCCGCCGGCCTGTTCGGCCACCTCGGCTACGACATGGTGCGGCTGATGGAGCGCCTTCCGGCCCTCAAGCCGGATTCCCTGGGGCTTCCGGATGCGCTGTTCCTGCGTCCCACGGTGGTGGCGATCTTCGACAACATCCTCGACCGGGTGACGGTGGTCACGCCGATCCGCCCCCAACCCGGACAGGGCCCGAAGGCCGCCTACGAGCGGGCGGCGGAGCGTCTTGCGGAGGCGGTGGCGGACTTCGACCGCAGCCTCGGCCACAGCGCGCCGCGCATGGCCAGTCCGGCGCCGACGCCGACCTCCAACCTCACCCGGGAGGCCTATCACGACATGGTGCGGCGGGCGAAGGAGTACATCCGCGCCGGCGACGTCTTCCAGGTGGTGCCCTCCCAGCGCTTCGCCATCCCCTTCACCCTGCCGCCCTTCGCCCTCTACCGGGCCCTAAGGCGCCTCAACCCCTCGCCCTTTTTGTTCTTCCTCGACCTGGGCGCATACGCGCTGGTCGGCTCGAGCCCGGAGATCCTGGTGCGGCTGCGGGACGGCAAGGTGGTGGTGCGCCCCATCGCCGGCACCCGCCGGCGGGGCGCCAACCCGCGCGAGGACGAGGCGCTGGCCCGGGACCTGCTCTCGGATCCCAAGGAGCTCGCGGAGCATCTCATGCTGCTCGATCTCGGCCGCAACGACGTGGGGCGGGTGGCCGAGGTGGGAACGGTCCGGGTCACCGAGAAAATGGTGGTGGAGTACTATTCCCACGTCATGCACATCGTCTCCAACGTCGAGGGACGGCTGCGGTCGGGACTGGATGCGTTGGATGCCCTGATCGCCGGCTTTCCGGCCGGTACCGTGACCGGCGCGCCCAAGATCCGGGCGATGGAGATCATCGAGGAGCTGGAGCCCGAACGGCGCGGCTTCTACGCCGGTGCCGTGGGTTACTTCGGCGCAGGGGGCGACATGGACACCTGCATCGCCCTGCGCACCGCGCTCGTCAAGGACGGGCGCATGTATGTGCAGGCGGGAGGCGGGGTGGTGGCCGATTCCGACCCCGAGGCGGAATACCAGGAGAGCTGCAACAAGGCCCGGGCGCTGATCCGCGCCGCCGAGGAGGCGGTCCGGTTCGCAAGCCGCAGCCGCTGACAGCGCACACCGCATAGCAGCGAGAGGCGCATTCCTACGCGCACCATCGACGTCACGGCCGCCGCGCCGATCGGCCCGGCCCTGTGCCGGAGCGCCGCCCGCTCACATCCAAAGGCGAGCGACCGCACCCCGAAGCCGAAAGCACCCAACGGCGCCGGGCGCCCGACCTTCAGGCGATGCGCGCCACATAGGGCAGATGGCGGTAGCGTTCCGCATAGTCGATGCCATAG